>JBCCFC010001320.1:0-3603 GCA_039029935.1 Chloroflexota bacterium | reverse complement strand
GGCTGTTTCACTTTTTGGATTTAGCGTTCTCATATGTTCACTAAATCTTTCTATTGCGGTTTGCATTTCTCTGTGCATTGTTGGCCTCCTTGGGGGTATTTTACCCCTACTGCGGTCTACTGCGTGTAATAGAGAATGCCTGTCTCTACTGGTTAGCCAAGGGCGACTCTGGTGATGAGGGGAGCGACTTTGTTTACCAATTCACCTCCATATGGCGAAGCCGAGAACGTGCCCGAAAGCGAGTACAAGTCAAAGCCGTCCTCAAGGCACTGCAAAGTGTGGGTATTGATGATATGGCCCAAAACAAAGATAACAGGGATTCATTCATGATTACAAACGTGCGTTCATGGTTGCGTGGGATGAATGATCCGAAATCGCGAGCACTTGCCCAAGATGCGGGGAAGGAATATTATGCAGAGAATCTGAACTTCCTGCGCAAATACATCGAACTGACAGGCGTTATGGCAGGCAGCGACAATGAACTCAAAATGCAAAAATTTACCAGTATCTATAATGACTATATTGGCGTAGGGTCTAAGCACGAAATCAATATTCAATCAAAAACACGCAAAACAGCACGCCTTCAAGCCGGTGTTGTCACCCAAACTGAGAATTTCAACTTGCAAGGGATTGCCAACTATTTTCAGAAAATGCTCAATGAAGTTTTATTTTTTGCCAAAAGTCGCCTGAGTATATTCAGTGCAAGGAAAGCCGGAGCATTCGCCACACAAAAAGAGTACGCCATTCATGAGGACTATGACACTGCCTACAGTGAAATCTCATCGTACCGTTCCTCTTTTGACAAACGTACAAAAGGACAAAAACTTAAGGATGCATTTATTGGTGTTTCTGGGTAAAGGATGACTACCGACACACAACCAACCCATGCGTACTGTACCCCAGAATCGACCGTTCTCGCCATGTCTGCCAGTGCCACTCACGCCATGCCACATACTGTTCTTCGCACATTTGGTTAAACGTATCCTCAATCAACTTGGCCGACCCGTTGGCCGCAACATGGTCCAGCAATTCCGCACCACAATCAGCGACCAATGCCTCCATCTCATCAGGGGTGCTGCAATAGGCAGCTTCCCCAAAGCGATCATCAGGACCCACAGGGAATAATCCCGTCGTGCTCAAGGTCGTCAAATAGTGGGGATTGGCGTTTTTTGGATTGCGTTTGACCGAGAGTGCCAATGTCAGAAAGCGATTCAGATAGGCGCAGATGACCACGCCATCTGGTTTGGCAACGCGCAACGCCTCAATCAGACATTGTTTGCGGTCAGCATATGCTTGCAGATGATAGAGCGGACCGAGACAGAGAACAACATCCATGCTGGCGTCATCAAATAACCTCAAATCGCGTGCATCGGCAACATGTGCCGCCAGATTATCTAGGTTTCGCTGCGAAGCCTTTTCCTGCAAAAGTGTGATGTGCAGCGGCACAATATCAACAGCAACCACATCGTGCCCCTGTTCAGCAAGTGGGAGTACATAGGCTCCTGTCCCTGCCCCTACCTCCAAAATACGCTTTAGGGTTGATGTGTAGGCATCTATCAAATGCAACGTCGTTTCATATTCAAGCCGATTACAGAGGTTGCGCGTCAACCGTCCATCTTCGATGCCAGAGTTGTAATAGGCAAATAACGATTGGTTCATATGCGTTTACGCTCCTATTCAATTGTGTTTCCGCTAACCCATCACGTATCGGGTGCATTCAGCACACTGCCTAGTGGTCGAATCAATAGCTGATTGATATACTCAGCCATTTCTTCGGGTGGATAGGGCCTGTCATTGTCCAGCCACCACCCCAACAGATCAAAAACAGATGACGCAAAATGATGTATCACCAATTCATCGGGGAGATTGCTGCCAATATAAGTACGTTGACCCTCCCTATGCGCAAAGGCGATGAACGGCTTTAATAGCTGGTCTGACGCTGGGCTATGTAATGCTGCAAGCAAGACGGTTGCATGTTTCTCTGCAAAATGCACGGCATTGATGGTGTTGATCTCGGATGCCAATGGCTGGTCAGGCGAGAGAACGACTCGCTCAAATTCTGCGACCAGTCGTTCTATTACTGTGTTCAGTAATGCTTCTTTGCTTTCAAAATGCCGAAAAAAGGTTTTATAGCCAACCTGTGCGCGATCTGTGATGTGACGGATGGTCACATTGTCATAACCAAGCTCGCTGATAAGCGCAATCAATGCCTCGCGCAAAAGGCGGTGTGTGCGCTGTACTCGTAAATCATCTGTATTCATAGTCCGCCATTATATTCCTTCTTGGTTGTCCGTGCAATAAATACTCGTAGTTCACCGATTTTTCAAAAATAGCAAATCAGGTATTGACACACAAAGAGTTTTATGACATAATATGGGCCATATTGGGAAATTATAAAATACATTGATGTGTGAAGGAAATTTGTGTACACAAAAATCATAAAGGGAAGAGCATGGATTAACCCAATTAAGTGAGATCGGCTAATCCATGCTCTTCCCTAAGCCAAAGTATGTTCAACGAGCATATTGATGTATGAAACAATAAATCAGGTATGGATAGGTACATATCGCCTATTCTCAGGACAAAATTAAGCACGAAATCAAGTAGGGAGAGTAATATGTCATCTTTGAGTAAACTAATTCGTTCAAGAGCCGTTGCGGAGTCAACTGTCCAAACAGAAAAACGATGGGGCACAATGCTTGGGATCAGCCTGTTGTTGGTGGTGGCACTTGGGTTGAGCGGATGCCAGTTCTTTGGCGCAAATGAAGAGCCTGAATCTGTGCTCGATATGTCCGCAGATGCAGGGGAGACGGAACTTGAGGCAGTGGCGGCGAGTGCGCATGGTGGTCACGCTGCCAGCACAGGCGAGCATCGTCCGGAGTTGGACCAAGCAGGGCCGATTGAACTGGACCCCGCCAAAGGTAGCGAGATTGGGACTGTCTATGAGGCATTCCTGAGTCCACACCAAGAGGGCGGTGAGGAAGAGGATACACCAGGCATCATTCCTGATGTGTTCAAATCAACCAAGGAATCTGTGTCCCGCAATGATCGGCCATCACATGGTCATGGGACAGTCGCCTTCACCAATGACCTGAGCAAAGCCTATGTGCATGTCGCTGTGGAAGGTGTGGAGTTGGATGATATCGTGATGTTTCATATCCACTGTGGACGCCCTGGTCAGTTAGGTCCGATCATCATTGACTTTGCCCTAGCTGGCGATGTGGTTGAGTACTTGGCTGATGGCGAATTCTCAATGGAGATCACCAACGAGGATATCGAAGCGACGCTCGATCATGGTGAGGGATTAATTGGAGCGTTTACCGCTGGCTGTCCGATTGTGCCTGCCAACCCAATGGATAAGGTCAAGACGATTGCAGGGATGGAGTTCATTGCACGTCAAGGTGAGTTATATTTCAATCTGCACACAGCGGGACAGACCTATTTTGGTGATATTCGTGGGCAATTACATGCGGTTGACCAGTAGTGAGCAAGTAACACAGGCTTCCAGCCTGTAGCGGACACCCTGTCCGCACCACATTTTATACTTATACGACAAAAAAGTGTCGTGGACTTCGAGTTTGCAGATTCGCATCAAAGTCAATC
>JBCCFC010001319.1:0-3608 GCA_039029935.1 Chloroflexota bacterium | reverse complement strand
GCGGTGGTGCCGGTTGTGGCTGGATCTCGGTGGATGAGTTTCGAAGTGGTCTGACCGGTGCACGCGCCCCAGACCGAAATTGCCCCAGCTCGAACCTCCTCGTTCGATCTTCGAATACTCACAATTGCTGCCCAACACTACATCCGGCTCTAAACCGACAAAGCAGTTACACTCCCCGATAGTGCAACCCTTACCCACCTGTGGACGCTCCTGCTCCAAGCGCACTGGCTTCACAAGTTTTTTCCCTACGGAAGTGCAGCTTACTTTAGCTGTGCCGATACACCATCCACTCGCTCCCCACTCTCCAGCTACGTTTCCCCATGAAGTGTATAGTCACGATGCGCACAGGCATTGACTAATGCCTCTCGCAGAGCCTCTGGGGGGAATTCCAGCTTAATTTCGGGTTCCATGCCATGTACTTCGTGACGGACAGGCAAATGAATGTTTAGAAAGCGCATGGCATCTTCCAGCATTCTGGGAATTGTGCCTTCGATTCGTTTACGGTCGCTCGGATCAAGGTCGATACTATTGCCAGGGAACCGGACAGCTGTGATGTAGCTGTGTGGCACATGTCGTTGAGGTTGTCTGGAAAAAAAGAGAATCCCTGCTAACGTCAGATGTATTTCCTCTGGACCCAATTGTTCTGCTAAATTCCAATTCAGAAGCACCCTTTCTAGGGATAAACCGAGCTATTCCAAAGAATATCCCTGAGACTGTTGAAAAAAATGTTCAATATCCCGTTGATATAAATCGTTTAAAGATGTTCGGAGAAAAGGCGTTTCGTCGTAGTAAATACTGCGGGATCGTTGAAATAGACGTAGCAACTCCTGTTGGGAAGCAAGCCGTCTTCCCGATGTTGTGCGTATAGAATATTTGCCCGTATTTGTACTGTAGGGGCGTTGGTCGCCTTGGGGGATGTTGACAATGACAACAGCCTGTTCTCCATCAAAACGGAGTGCTTCCTGAACAATCGTCAAGGGTGGTTGACAATTATTATAGGCAACATTATCAACAGTGCGCATCACGGCGTCGGTGTCCTCTACACCAGCAAGCGTTCCTGTATCACTAACACCAAGCAGCAATTGTCCACCATCCGTGTTGGCAAAGGCGACAAGCGTTTCGGCGAAACGGTTGGTATTAATCGGCCAGAGTTTAAATTCGGTGTGTAAATTCTTACCTTGGGAAGTTCTTTCTCTTAATTCGTCAAGATTCATACTGCTTCCTATCGACAAATAACCTCTTGGTGTTCTATCATCGCATCTCGCAACAAATCTTCATCTATCTGAGTTGCACAGGCATCGGCTACACACACATACCCATCGGTAATCGGCAATGCTTGGACGACAATATCTTCTTTTACTTTAAGGAAAAAGCTCAACTCAGAGGGGTGCGCAATCTCGTGCAGACCAGCGAAAATCGCGGCTCGTGCGGTGCCAATACCTGTGCTGGCCTGTGAACCCACCATGATGCCTTTCCCCTCTTGTATGGTTTGAGGTTGTACCATCTGCACCATTTGGTATGACTCGGAATACCCTGTGCGGGCAGTCTTGATGTTCAAAATATCAAAGGTATCCAGCATCAACTCACGCCGCAGGTCGCGCACAGTAAACGTGCTGTCATCCGCAATCAGGGGGATGTGGTTGCCTTGCCGCAATATGGCTCTGTCTTGAATCTGCTCAACAGGGAGTGGCTCTTCACAATACAATACCCCTAATTCGTGGAGTTGGTCGAGCTTCTTCGGTGCCTCATCCATCGTCAAACACTCGTTGGCATCGGCGTACAAGCTCATCTCTGTCCCCAGCAGTTGCTGCAATTCGAGAATACGTGCGATATCATCGTCCCAATTGCGCCCCACCTTCACTTTGAGCACACGGACGCCCGCCTGAAAGACCCGTTCCGCCTCGGCCAATACTGTATTGCGGTCGCCAATCCCCAAAATGTAACTAACTTTAATTTTATCATTGGCATCCGCCCCAACATGCTCTGCCAGCGATAGCTCGCGATGTTGGGCAAGTGCATCATGGACGGCAATGTCGATTGCGCCTTTTGCGGTGTGGTTATTCTTCACTTCATGCAATGCCTGCTGGATGGCCTGCTGAGGTGTGTTGCTGGTCCGTAATCCCGTACAGTCAATGGAGACATCAACAAGACGGGGCGCAAGTTCATGACGAATCACGCTGGCAATACTATCAGTTGTCTCGCCATAAATCGTCGGTCGCGGTGTAGCCTCGGCAACGCCTGTGCTGCCATCGCTCAATGTCACACGCACCAGGGCATGGCACGCTTCTGCCAATGAACTGTGTTTCCCCCAACGCAGTGTTCCATGCATAGGGAGCCGGAACACAGTTGTTGCAATGTTGTGAATGGCTAATTGTTTCATAAGTTGAAAGATTGAAAGGTTGAAAGGTTGAAAGTCACAAGTGAGCATTGATGAGTCGTCAGCTACTTCAACTCTTCAACCTTTCAACTCTTCAACTATTCCTCTCCTATTTTTACAAGCATTTTGCCAAAATTCTCACCTGTGAAGAGCATGATGAATGCTTCTGGTGCGCGCTCGACGCCGTCCAAGATGGTTTCTTTCCATTTGAGCTGGCCGTTGGCAATCCATTGACTCATGTTGCCGTAAAATTCGGCCAGTTGATCATAGTGATCAGAAACAATGAAGCCTTGTAGTTTGAGCCGTTTGCCGATAATAGCCGCCATATTGTTGGGGCCGGGAACAGGTGCGGTGGCATTATACTGGGCAATCATGCCACAGACAGGAATACGACCATAGTTATTCATATGTGTCAATGCGGCTTCAAGATGTTCGCCACCGACATTCTCAAAGTAGATATCAACCCCGTCAGGACAATGATCTTTGAGGGCGTCGTGAACACTGGATACTGTTTTGTAGTTGAAGACAGCATCCGCACCCGCCTCATCAAGTAGCCATTGCACTTTTTCATCGGAGCCAACGCTACCGACAACACGACAACCTTGGGCTTTGGCGATTTGGCAGACAATTGCACCAACTGCACCCGATGCAGCAGAGACAAACACTGTTTCGCCCTCTTTGGGTGCGCCAATATTCATCAATCCAACATAAGCCGTCATGCCAGGCATCCCCAATGTACCCAAGAATGACTGTAACGGGCCAATAGAAGGATCGATCTTATCCACCCCTTTACCGTTGCTAATTGCATATTCACGCCAGCCATACATATGCAGAACGGTGTCGCCGACAGCAAACTTCTCATTGTTTGAGGCAACAACGCGGCCAACGGCCCCACCCGTGAGCGGCTCGCCCAGTTGAAAGGGTGGCGTGTAACTGCGGCGGTCAACCATGCGCCCACGCATGTATGGGTCTACGGACATATAGACATTCCGAATCAAAATCTCGCCATCACCCGGATCGGGCAATGTTACCTCTGCGACTTCAAAGTTATCTAGCGTTGGCAGTCCAACAGGTCTGCTCTTGAGATGGATTTCTTTGCTAATTGTTGACATGATTTTTTCCTTATTATTCTCAGAAATAAATAGTTAGTAGGGGTATGAGGTGGTATGCGGTGAATGGCTAGTTTTTTGCAAAAAAACTAGCCATTCACCGCATACCACCTCATACCCCT
>JBCCFC010001318.1:0-3613 GCA_039029935.1 Chloroflexota bacterium | reverse complement strand
GTCGGTATCGATACTGATTTCGTCCACACTTAAATTATGGGGTGTGGGGAAACATAAACCAATTGTGAATGTCATATTGATCGTTTCTGTTATATTTTATGCACGGGGTAATTATTTCTGTGGATTCGCCTTACCGAATACTGACTACCAACCAGCCCCATGCCGTTCCCGCCAAGGCAAATCCACTAAAATTGGAACCACAAACAGGACTGCGATAATCGTAACATACATAATCGGTGTTAGTCCCACACCAAAAATTGTCACCAAAAGCACCGCCCCTGCTGCCCCAAAGCGCCACAACGCACGCTGCTCATTGCGCATGGTTCCATCCTCACGATGTGTCACTTCATCGATCATGGCGATAAAGACCAAATAGAGAATGATGGACGTCGCATAGAGCCAGAGATATTCCGGTTTGGTTGCTTTGCTCAAATCCGAAAAAATCAACTTCTTGGCCGCAACCCCAAAGGCCGTGATGCCAATCGACAGGGGGAGATGCGAGTAGACCCAAACGCCCATATGCCACGCACCCTTTCGTTTGATATGTGAATTGGCAACATCATCAAAGTAGAGCCACCATAACCCATAGGTGACAGTCAATCCCGCACAGCTAAATAGAAACGCAGGCCACGTCATGGCAAAAGATGCATCTTGACCCACAATCTTGATAAAACTTTCGCCCAATACAATAATCGTAAAAATGCCATAACGCTCAACAAGATGCTCTTGGTCCGCAGGGGCAAGGTTGAGATATTGACGCATTTTTGGCATAAAGGGCACGGCCATATCGACGATCATACCGACGCCCCATAACACATAGGTATAGGGTGCTGGGAAAAAGATTGAAAGTAGCCAGATGGCAGATGAGATAGAGAATCCACGTGCAAAGGCACCTGTCACAGGACGTGACTCTTCAACACGACCCCATGCTCGGATATACATCAGGATCAGCATGACACGGACGGCGACATAGGCCAGCGCAAATTGCGTCGAAAGTGCGCCAAAGGCATCTTGGATGCTTAGACCCAGCGTGGCGATGCCAAATATCTGGATAAAAACCAGCACCCGATGCCAGACATCATCCACAATAAAGCGGTTCATATAAAAGGTGATGCCTGTCCACGACCACCAAATCGGAATAAATAATGCCACAAACTTCAGAAAGCCCAGCCACGAAACATCATGACTCAGCATATTGCCCAACTGAATAATGGTCGCAACAAAGACCAGATCATAAAATAATTCCAGCCAAGAGACCTTGCGCTCTTCCTCTGTATCATGCGCTGTGTGTAAATATGGCGGTCGCCAAATCGAATTCATGTTTGTGCTACACTCCATGTTTGAATCAGATTGATTTTGTGGTTAAAAGCAGTACAATCTTAACATAGAATGAACCTGTACAGAAGTCAGGTGAGCCATTCATCCCGCTCACCCACAATACGATACCTACAAAAACCATCCACATGAATTGGTGGATTGAGTAGTATGTCTTCACGATGATGCCTTCACGATGATGCCTTCACGATGATGCCTTGATTGTCCACAACCCACGCTAGTCACATGGCTCGATGAGGATTCTATCTTGATGTATAGAGACATAGTGCCAATCTAGCGGCTTGTAGTTGACTATACAACAGAAGTCATGTATACTGCTACAAAATTAATTGTATAGCATCCCCAACCGATCCTCGCGCCCAGCGGACAACTTGGGTGCATTTCGCACATGGGTTGTTTGGCTGGGCTTTTTTTGTGTTCAACAAAGCGAGTTTCTACATTGTGAAATTATTTTTCCAACGTTGGAAAAATAATTTCCAACCGCCACCTACCATGAAAAATGAAAGCTTTTTTCATCAAGATTCATTTTTTTCATGGAGGTTACTCATGGCACGTTTACGTGAAGGCGAAAAACAACAGGTACTTATGCGAGTTCAGCAATTACTGAATCGTAGTCAGAACGGAATCAAAGAAAGTGAGATGGCACAGTTGATGAGCATGGACCGCCGACGGCTTAACAATTATTTGCGCGAGCTTCAACAATCGGGGAAGGCCAATAAAGATGGTCGAGCTTGGTTTCCAGAATAAATTTCCAAATTTTTGAAATTGGGGGTAGTTAATTTTCCAACTAGCCGATACACTTAAATTAAGGGATAAATTTTCATTTAAGGTCATTAGGCCGTTCCCCAAAAATAATTACGCAGTAGGGCCATGAGGTGCGGCGGGTTCAGAGGTATGGTTACACTGGCAGGCATATGCCGCCGCACCTCGTGGCCTTGGGTATTTTATTTTGTGGAATGGCCTTAGAAAAACCTATTTCCTGTTTTTACAGAAAACTCTATAACAAAAGGGGGCATCATGCCACGTATTGACGAGTCAACAAAGAGGCAACGCAAGGATCAAGTCATGCTCTTGCTCCAAAAACATCCCAATGGATTGAAACAGCGTGAAATTGCTGAAAAAACGCAGATTCAGACACGCACGGTGAACAACTACTTAACAGAGTTAGATGGAGAGGCCAAAGCCTATAAAGAGGGGCAGCTTTGGTTCCCATTCAATGGCCGCGATATCCGCTTGCGTTCCTTTGATCTGGAACCCGAAGAGGCTTTTACACTCTATTTAGCCTCTCGTCTGTTTATCAAACATCATGATAAGCGCAATCCTGCCGCCGAGTCTGCCTTGGCAAAACTGGCATATGTCTTAACCTCGGATGCTGGCATTGGTCGGGAGATTGACCAAGCGGCACAGGAACTGAGGCAAAGACCAGAGGATAGCAGCTACTCGTCTATCTATCAAAAGATAATCCGGGGCTATATCCATCGTCGCCAAGTTGAAATTGAATACAAACCACTCAATAAACCTTCGTTTACTACAACGTTTCAAGCCTATTTGATTGAGCCATCGGCCATCGGTCATGCAACCTATGTCATCGGCCACAGCAGCTTGCCTGATAAATTGCGCGCATACAAGTTGGAACGGATTCAAAGTGCCAAATTACTTCGCGCAGAATACGATATACCAAGTGATTTTCCTGGACTTGAAATCTTACGCAATTCGTGGTCGATTATTATGGGTGACACGCTGAAACAGGTGGAACTACGGTTTAGTCCCAGAGTCAAAGCACGTGTACTAGAAACTCAGTGGCATCCATCACAGGAGGTATTGGATGATCCTGATTGCTCTGACTATCTACGATGGCGTGTGGAAGTTGCTGATACCACAGACCTCATGCCTTGGATACGGAGTTGGGGTGCCGATGTAAAAATAGTCAGGCCACGTGAATTGGTAGAGGAGTTGATGGGTGAATCGCGCGAGCTGGCAATGATGTATGGTTGGCATGTCAGCGCACAGCCAGATACGACAGCGAGCCGTGAGAAGCCATCCCTTGCGGATACGTTTGCTGAGTTTTATGTTGAATCGTTTTAAATGTGTATAGGAGAATTTCAATGATACAAAAAACAAATCGCCAGAAGCCCTATGAGTACCAAGAGAAGGTCGGCAACTTGTTGCTGGAAGGGAAAAATGTGGTGCTACAAGCACCGACGGGGGCGGGAAAAACAAGTGCCGCCATTACCCCCTTCATTCATAGTTGGCTTCATGGTGCAGAAAGCACATTCCC
>JBCCFC010001317.1:0-3615 GCA_039029935.1 Chloroflexota bacterium | reverse complement strand
GAAAGATGATGTCTTCGCTTTTCTCACCATGGACAATGCCTCCGTCATCGCATCTCTTGCTCCTTGATGCGGTGACCCGATAACATCATTACACACTCAAGGCGTGTATACATCGGCACAGACGGCGGGTCAGGCTGAACAACTATCGGTAGCTCTTTATGGACCGCTGTAGCAGCACCAACAAGCGCGGCGGCATAGCCTCGACGACGATGGGCGGGTAGGGTAGAGAGGCCATAGATGCCCACCACATCCGCTGTTTTATGGGTGATGATACTGGAAACAACATCGCCAGTGGTGTACATTCTGCCATTGATGTAAAGCATGCCCGCACCAGCCATCGTCGCTGGGTGATGGGTGTCAAATGGCTTGTGGCTATCAAGCTCATCCTCTGAAACCTCAAAACCAAGCAGTGTGGCCTGTTCAAAGTCACTGAATTCTGTTTGTCTGGTGACAAATTCGGGCATGAAGCCGTCGGGCATAGACAAAAGTTCCATCGGACCGGGTAAACGGATATACCAAGGATTTTGGGCAATTTTCTCAAAGCCCAGTGGGGTCAGATCACGGTTGGCCCAGCAATCGTACAACAGAAAGCCTTTGGGATGCCATGCATTGGTGACAGTCTCTAAATCGGCGAAGAGCGCATCATCGGCACAGTGTCCGTCGATGATGGTGGCGGGGAGATAGATACCTGATGCGCCGGGTTGTCGCCACCAGAGGGTATCGGTCATGGTCGCCGAGACACCATAAGGTTGGATAGACGCCTCGGTCCATGCGGCGAGGTTGAGTGACATGGCACGGGTGAATTGTTCGTGTTGTGATTGTGATAGTGTCGTTGTTGAATTCATATAGGCTCCTTTACCTTACACTTCCTGGAAGAGAATATGAGCGGTGAATCACCACGGAGTATGAAAATCATTCGGACTGTCGTCCGACGCTCAGGTAGGCAACCTGAGATACTTTTAGGGCAGCATATGTAGTATTATTCGTATGCTGCCTAACCCGCAGCCAACTTCCGTATCTTGCGCGATAAATGAGGCACAAACCCCATTGACTGCCAAAACTGCTGCCCATTGGGATTAACCACATGCACATTCAGCATCACCTGCGACACACCGCGCACCGTCAACCACGCCAAGCCATCATCAACCAATTTTCGTCCAATCCCCTTGCGACGGTGATCCGCATGAACAAACATCTGCGTGATGTACCCTGATCGATGCCAGTCGGGGATAAAGGGATGCGTGATTACGTCAAAGACCAAGATATACCCGATGGGTGTCCCGTTCTCCACCGCCAACGTGACAAACATCGCCTCGTCATCTAGCCGCGCCACAATATAATCACAGAATGGCTCCGACGGTGTCTGTTGTCCATCCTCAATGGCAAATTGACGGTTGAGTTCCGCCAAGTCATCGAGGATTATTGTGTTTTCTGTGGTTAACCGGACCAATTCAATCATAAAATTAGCTTCCTTTAAGTAATCGGTGCCGCTCTACTGACTCACCGAATACCGACCACTGACCGACCAACCCTCCGACTAAATCCCTTCCAACGTCAACTCATGTGCAAAGTGACAGGCCGCCATGTGTTCACCCGCCTCATCCACTGCCACCATTGGCGGATACTCTTCGCCACAGATATCTTGACGATAGGGGCAGCGAGGCGAGAAGTAGCAGCCTTGGTGGGTTTGCGATGGATCAGGGACTTCGCCACTGAGAATGCGGTTTTTGCCGCGATAACGGGGATGTGGTTTGGGCGATGCCCCCAGCAGGGCTTCGGAATAGGGATGGGCGGGCTGTTTAAAGAGTTGTTTGGCCGGCGCAATCTCTACCAACCGTCCGACATACATCACGGCCACACGGTCGCAGATGTGTTGGACCACGCCCAAGTCGTGTGAAATAAAGAGATAGGTCAGCCCAAAGTCATCTTGTAGGTCCTTGAGCAGGTTGAGAATCTGCGCCTGAATCGAGACATCGAGTGCGGAGACAGGCTCGTCACAGACAATCAACTTCGGGTTGAGTGCCAGTGCGCGGGCGACACCGATGCGCTGGCGTTGACCACCGGAGAAGGCGTGGGGATAGCGGACCATGTATTCTGGTCGCAAGCCCACTGCATCCATCAGCGCACCCACACGTTCTTCAAGTTCCTTGCCCCGTGCCACACCGTTGACTAGGAGCGGCTCACCAATAATGTCACGCACCCGTTGGCGTGGGTTGAGCGAGGAAAAGGGGTCTTGGAAGATCAACTGGATGTTGCGTCGTGCCTGTTTGAGGGCATCTTTCTCTAGCATCGCCAAATCAACCGCGTCCTCACCTGTGCGGAAGAGAATCTCGCCAGCGGTTGGTTCAATGGCGCGCAACACTGTCTTGGCAACAGTTGTCTTGCCGCACCCCGATTCGCCCACCAGTCCCAACGTTTCACCTGGCTTGACCGAAAAGCTGACGTCATCAACCGCTTTGACCATACCGACCACGCGACGCAGAAAGCCCTTGGTCAGGGGAAAATGTTTTTTGAGATTGTTGACCTGTAACAGTGGCTGTTGATTATCCATCTTGGTTCTCCCACAAAAAACAACGGACCATGTGCTCCCCTTCCAGTTCAATCGGTTGCGGTGTGCGTACATCACAGACACCGGGCATAAAATCATCACAACGCGGATGAAAACGACAGCCGCTTGGCAAGTTATAGGGGTCGGGCACCGTTCCGGCGATAGATTTGAGACGGTCCTTGACCTCTTCCTCGACCATCGGGATGGATTGCAATAATGCACGTGTATAGGGGTGACGTGGGTCATCAAACAAATCCCAGACCGAGGCGCGCTCCACCACCTGCCCCAGATACATCACGGCAACCTCATCGGCCATCTCCGCAATCACGCCCATGTTGTGGGTGATGACCAAAATCGCCATACCGTACTCTTCTTGCAGGCCCTTGAGCAGCCCCAAGATTTGCGCCTGAATGGTCACATCGAGCGCAGTGGTTGGCTCATCGGCAATCAGAATCATGGGCGTACAGGCCAGGGCCATCGCAATCATGGCACGTTGACGCATCCCGCCAGAGAGTTCAAAGGGATAGCTGTCCACACGCTTTTCAGGATTGGGGATACCGACTTTGCCAAGTAATTCAATCACCTGTTGGCGCGCCTGTTGTTTGGTGACATCCTGATGGTAGAGGATAGACTCCATGATCTGCCAGCCAACCGTGTAGACAGGTGAAAACGCGGTCATCGGCTCCTGAAAGATCATGGCGATGTCTTTGCCTCGCACACGACGCAGGTCTTCACTGTCACGTCTGTATTGGGTGAGGTCAACGGTCTCGCCATCACGATGCAGCAGAATTTCGCCACCGACAATCTCGCCACCCGCACCGACAATCTGCAACACCGATTGCGCGGTCACGCTCTTGCCACAGCCCGATTCACCGACCACGCCCAACGTCTTACCCTTTTCCAATGAATACGAGACGCCATCCACCGCATGGACCGTGCCTTCGTCAAAGAAAAAGTGGGTTTTCAGGTCGTTAATTTCAAGTACAGTTTGGTCATTGGTCATTCTTTATATGCATTCCTACAGATAGGATGGGACGCGGACGAGCGCGGATGAACGCGGATTAGAT
>JBCCFC010001316.1:0-3629 GCA_039029935.1 Chloroflexota bacterium | reverse complement strand
TGACAAAAATTTCTGTGAGAAGACACTTTGGCATTGTTAGCGCAGCCATCATTATTAAGAAACCAATCGACGCTCCCGTTCTTCACCCAGCATCGACAAAACGCGCTTGGCATCAGGTTGCGGATTATCGCCGTCGGCCAGCACACGGACATGATAGATACAATCCATCAGAAGGTTGTAATCAAAGACATTTTTAGAGACGTTGAGGTAGATACTACAGCGGATTTGGGATGGAGAACGGATTTGTTCGCGCTGAGAGTAGAACCCGTTCACGCCCTCAATCTGCTGTTGTGTGGTCGTAAACACCCTTGGCGAACCGACACCATATGGTTTACAATACGTAATATATAACTTGATTAATTCAGACTTCCAGATGATGTGCATTTAGTATTGCATAATAAGGAGACCAGAATGCAAACCGCAATTTACCGTAACTTAGGCGACAACCTCATCCGACGCCAAGCCACCAAAGCCGACGCCAACGCCATCGGTGACTTCATCGCCAAACACCACTACGACACTCTCGGCGTCAGTATGCGCGATTGGATGTTGCAGGACACCCCGCTCTTGTCCGCTAGCGATGTTGTGCTCGTCGAAGACACCACCAATGGCAACATTGTGTCCTCTGCCGCCCTCTTCAACCGCACGTGGCGGTATGGCGATATTGAATTTGGCGTGGGACTCAGCGAATCGGTGGCAACGGAGGAGGTGTATCGGGGTCGGGGGCTGATGCGTGCGGTCTATAATGGCTTGCATCAACTGAGTGCGGCGAAGGGGCAACTTGTGCAGACAGTCGTCGGGATTCCCTATTTCTATCGTCACTTTGGCTATGAATATGCGTTGGATGAGCATAACACCCGCACGGTTCATCTTTCGGATGTGCCAACTCTACGTGAGGGAGAAAGCGAACTGTTTACAATCCGTCCAGCGACGCTTGAAGACATCTCCACACTGGCCCAACTCTATGAACGTCAATGTCAGGATCGGGTGGTCATCATGGTGCGTGATGAGGCGACGTGGCGGTTTTTAATCACGGACGCCAGTCTAGGTGCATTGACGATTTCGCTGTTCTGTATTCTGGATGCCGACGGGAACACGGTCGGTTATTTTGGCACATGGGGCAAGCGGGCGGGTGGTTACGACATGATTCGAGAGATAGCGGTTGTAGATGGCGTTTCGCTGCACAATGTGCTGCCAACCGTCCTCCGCTCCATCAAAGCACACGTGCTGCAAGCTTCAGCCAATAATCCAGACTGGACACCGACCAAGATATTTTTTAGCTTGGGGATTGACCATGCGGTCTATGATGTGCTGGGAAACAAGATCAGCCCACATCGCCCCTCGAATTAGTACATCCGTGTGCCGGACCTGCCCGCCTTTCTGCAACATACTGGCCCTGTACTGGAACAGCGATTGGCGCAGTCAGTCATGAGCGGTTACTCAGGGAATATCAATCTCAGCTTTTACAAAAACGGCATCCGTCTCACCTTTGAAAAGGGCAAGCTGCTGGGTGTTAGCGATTGGCAACCCCCTAACGATTTTGAGCAGTATGACCACGCGGATATCAATGTCGCGGCCAGCTTTGCGCCACTGGTTTTCCTCAAATTGCTCTTTGGCTACCGCTCACTGGATGAACTGGATTATGCGTATCCAGACTGCTGGTTTGGCGAAGAGGGGAAATTGATGATGTATAGTCTGTTTCCGAAGCAGAAGTCGTGGACGATGTATTAAGTGATATGGGCTTCCAGCCCGTCGTGCGAAATTTCGGGCTTTGCCCGACGCTCAGGCAGGATGCCTAAGCAACTGTAGCTGTAGGAGAAAACGATGACCAGAGAAATACTTCATAATGGGATTGTGTTGCCAGCAACATGGCCGCCAAAAAATGTTGATGACCAGACCAAGAAACCACTTGAAAACCCCTATCGCTATGACTTTCAGAAACCCGATGTCATCCCTATTGATGTGGGGCGACAACTATTTGTCGACGATTTCTTGATTGAATCGAATACGACGCTGTCACGCATCTTTAATCGTCCTAAAATTCATCCAGCCAGTCCGGTGCTGGTTCCTGAAACCGAGGAGGAGATGGACTTTGGCAACTGTCCAATGGCGGCTCCCTTTAATGATGGTGTGTGGTATGACCCAGAGGATAATCTCTTCAAGATGTGGTATATGCCAGGATGGTTTCATAGCACCGCGCTTGTGACTAGCACCGACGGTATCCATTGGGAACGACCGCAACTAGATGTCGTGCCGGGGACCAATCTAGTCTGGCCCAACAAGGATGGCTATGATCGTGATGGCTGTCTGGTCTGGCTCGATCATGAGGCCGAGAACCCCAATGAACGCTTTAAGATGTTTCAATACTATCGTTTTGGCAAGCCACAAAATATGAAGGGTGAAGGCTGGCTACAGGTCTCACCCGATGGCATTCACTGGAGTGATCCGGTTGTCACACCGCCGTTGGGCGACAACTCCTCCTTCTTCTACAATCCATTCCGACGCAAGTGGTGCATGAGTATTCGCCGCGCCACCAAGACAACCAAATTGCGCGCCCGTTACTACCATGAAATGGACAATTTTTTGGATGGCGGTCATTGGGACATCGACAATGAGGAGGTCTTCTGGCTGCGTGCAGATGATCGTGATGGTCCGTATACAAAGTACCCATTCCACAAAGTTGCGCTCTATGATGTCAATGTTGCGCCTTATGAAAGTTTGATGATTGGCATGTTTGCCATCTTCCGAGGACCTGAAAATGATATTTGTGCAGAGGAGGGTGTCCCCAAACTTATTGACTTGGAAGTGGCCTATAGTCGCGATGGGTTTCACTTTACACGTCCCGACCGGATGCCATTCCTCTATGCCACGCGTGAAATCGGTGACTGGAACCGTGCCTATCTGCATTCGGCGGGTGGTGTTTGTCTCGTCGTCGGTGATGAACTCTACATCTACTTCACTGGATTTTCGGGTGAATCACCCAAACTAGGGCCGACCGAGGCGGGGCAACCGGGACGTTCACGGCGGGTCATGTACGCTGGGGCCAGCACCGGGTTGGCAACAATGCGGCGGGATGGCTTTGCGGGGATGCGCACAGTCGATGGGCGCGGTGTGTTGACAACGCGTCCAGTCATCTTTCAGGGCAATCGCCTCTTTGTTAACGCCAGCGCGGTGCCGCATGAACTCAACCTGCACGTGTCTGTGCTGACAGCCGATGGCGAGGAGATTGAAGGGTTTAGCCGAGGACTTTGCATCCCGATCACCGAAGATAGCACCTGCACCGAAGTACGCTGGCAAAAAGATTCGTATAGTGAAAGCTCGCCCGACCTGTCATCGCTGGCGGGACAACCCGTCAAGTTCAGGTTTCATCTGTACTCAGGGACGCTTTATTCATTTTGGGTGACGGACGATCCTGATGGAGCCAGTTATGGATATATGGCAGGTGGTGGTCCGGGGTTGACGAAGGGGCGTGATTTGCCTACTTAGATGCAATACCAGTGAATGACATGCGATTAAGTTGTCAAAGGATGTGGGGAAGGCTTGATCGCAGGTAAAGGAGACTTGGGGGAAGGAGGGTCAAGGATGGTAGTGTCAGCCTCAAAATCATGATGAAGAGATGTATCGCTATC
>JBCCFC010001315.1:0-3641 GCA_039029935.1 Chloroflexota bacterium | reverse complement strand
GCCTTGCGCTCGCCCTCGTGTGTAGGCCAGGGCGAGCGCAAGGCATCGCCCCTACGAAGTTGTCTAACATCTATTTGACCATTATATCTTTTCTAGAAATCGACTAGGCCAGTATTACTTTGTACTCACAATAAAGTTCCTAAAAAGTCTTGCCCTTCGCCGCCATCTCGTGCAGCAACTGTGGTGGCGCAAACCGTTCCCCATAGGTGTCGCTCAGTTCCTGCGCACGGGCGATAAACTTGTCCACCCCATAGGCATTGATAAACTGGAGCGGGCCTCCATGAAACGGTGCATAGCCCCAGCCAAAGATCGCACCCAAGTTGGCATCTGGCACAGTACGCAATACACCCTCTTCCAGACAGCGCGCTGTCTCGACCGACTGTGCAAAGAGAATGCGGTCGATCATCTCGGCTTGGCTCAGTTGCGGTTGACCATCCATAAAGATTTCTTCCAGCCCAGACCAGAGCTTTTTGCCACTGTCACTGTAGTCATAGAAGCCAGCCCCAGCAGCACGCCCTTTGCGACCGAGTTCCATCATTTTGTTAAGCGCAATTTCACCCGGGTGTGCCTTGTATTCCTTGCCCTCTGCCGCCAAATCCGCAGCCGTTTGTTGTCGCACATGCGAGGCAAGTGAGAGCGAAACCTCGTCCATCAGGGCCAGCGGGCCCACAGGCATCCCCGCTTGGATACCTGCCATTTCGATGGTATGGGGGTGTTGACCTTCGGCCAGCATCGCCATTGCCTCGTTGGTCCATGTCCCAAAAACGCGTGAGGTATAGAATCCACGACTGTCATTGACAACGATAGGCACTTTGCGGATCGACAGCACATAGTCAAAGGCTTTGGCAAGCGTTTCGTCGTCGGTCTGTGTACCCATGATGATCTCGACAAGCTGCATCTTGTCCACAGGTGAGAAGAAGTGTAGACCGATAAATTTCTCTGGGCGCACACTGGCTTGGGCCAACCCTGTAATGGGCAACGTAGATGTGTTCGACGCAAAGACGCCACTCTGCTCCATTGCGCTCTCTGCCACCTTGGTCACTTTGGCCTTCAAATCACGATTCTCAAAGACGGCCTCGATGATGAGGTCACAGCCTTCAAGTTGGCTGTAGTCATCGGTGGCGTTGATGTTGGCGAGAATGCCATCCATCTGCGCCTGTGCCATGCGACCGCGCTGGACCCGCTTCGCCATGATCGCAGCAATACGCTCCTTACCCTTGTCCGCACTCTCTTGGCTGGCATCGGTCATCACCACATCCATGCCCGCAAATGCCGACACATAGGCAATTCCATGCCCCATCATGCCAGACCCCAGTACACCAACCTTGGATGTTTTCTGTGGTGGCACAGTCTTTGGACGGCTGTTGCCCTTCTTAATCTGGTTGAGCTGTGTCCAGAAGGCGTTGATCATATTCTTGCTCACCTGACCCGACGCCAACTGCGCAAAATAGCGGCTCTCGATACGGCTAGCCGTCTCAATGTCAACCTGACAGCCTTCCACCATGGCAGAGAGAATCGCTATCGGTGCAGGATAGTTGCCCTTGGTCTCCTTGCGTATCATGGCTGGCGCAATCGCCAACATCTGCACAATATGCGGGCTTTTCGGACCACCACCTGGAATCTTGTAGCCTTTGGATCCGTCCCAAGGGGCCTTCGCCTCAGGATTCGCCGTGATCCACGCCTTGGCCTGCGCCATCATATCATCCATATCATTCGCCATGGCATGAATCATGTTGTCCGCCAATGCCTGTGATGGCGTATATTTCTTATCCTGTGTCAGCCACTCCATCCCCTTCTGCATCCCTGCCAGCCGTGGGGTACGCACAACGCCACCGCCCCCGGGCAGTAACCCCAGCCCCACTTCGGGGAAGCCAAACTTGATACGGTCATTGTTGAGCGCGATGCGATAGTGACAGGCTAATGCCAGCTCCATACCGCCACCCAGTGCCGTGCCGTTGAGTGCCGCTACTACTGGTCTGCCTATCGTCTCCATACGACGGAGGTAGACTTTCAAGCGTTGACTGCCACCAAAGAAATTTTGCGGATCGTTGCCCCCAAAGGACGTGTCAATATCCGCGCCCGCCACCCAAATTTTGGGCTTGCCCGATACGATGATGACACCAGTGACGCTATCATCTGCCTCAATTTTATCCAGTGCCTCGGTGTAGGCTTCGTAGAAAACAGTGTTCAGCACATTGGCTGAACGATTGGGCATGTCGATGGTTAGGGTGACGATGCCGTTTTCATCTTGCTGGTAATTAATTGCCATTTTGATCTTTTGTTTTACCCTTCTATGGTATAATTCTGATTCAGTACTTGTGATTTCCAAATTGGAAAGGAATTTATATGTCTAAGTTGTTTTTAGATACTCGACCAGAGGCCGAAGCTGTTCTCATTGAGTTAATGCGTCAAGCACCCCCTTGGCGCAAATTGAAAATGGTCCAACAGCTCAATACAACCGTGCGTAAATTGGCTGCATCAGGCCTACGCCATCGACACCCAAATGCCAGTGACGCCGAAATTCGCCGAAGACTAGCTGATATTTTGATTGGAGAGGACCTTGCACTAAAAGCCTATGGACCATTAGAAAACTATATTAATGGAAATACAATTAAGGAAACGTTGTAATGTCACTCAATGATGAATCCATACCCGTCACTTTAATGGTAGTTGAGGTGTTGGAATCACTTCAAATTCGATATGTTGTTGGCGGTTCTTTAGCAAGTGCCATTCACGGCGTTTCGCGCTCAACACTGGACAGCGATCTGGTTGCCGATATTCAACTGCAACACGTGCCTCTATTGGTCGAGCGTCTACAAACTCACTTCTATGTTGCAATGGATGCAATATTTGACGCTGTTCAACATCGCAGTAGCTTCAACCTCATTCATCTTGAGTCCATGTTCAAAGTCGATATTTTTGTTGCCAAAGAGCGCCGATTTGAGCAGTTGCAGTTGGAAAATCGACAGACGTATTTCATTGAGCCAGATTCAACTGCAACAGTCTATGTTGCCAGCCCCGAAGAAATAATCCTCGCCAAACTGGAGTGGTATCGACTGGGCGGTGAAATTTCAGATAGACAATGGCAGGACATTCTTGGTGTTCTAAAAATGCAAGAAGGTCGCTTAGACATGGATTATCTACGTACAACCGCTGTCGAACTCAACGTACTCGATTTGCTAAAAAAAGCACTCAACGAAAGCACATAGACGATTTACGATTTTTGATTTACGATTTGCGAGATTGATTTGCGCGCTGGGTCTTGATAGATGAAACAGTCATCGCAACGATTTCATCGGTTTCTTGCATAAGACTTGAAAGTCTGGATTCTGACAACAATTCCGCCTCTACAATTATCTCTAGCCAATAAAACGTTTCGTCAGCTTCTTCTTCAACAATTTTGAGTTTGTTGATAAAGTCAGTCGTAGATTTGGCTCGACAAGCTGCGCGGTAATTGGCTCCAACGGATGTCGCAGATCGAATAATTTGACGACTAACCACATTGTCAACCTTGCTATCTGGCATAGAGTCTGTCATCTTGATAACTCGGAGTGCTAGCTGCTTTGTTCGATCTTTAAACATCTGTTGATCCATGATTTTCTCCATTTACGATTGATGATTTTTGATTTACGATTTGTGAG
>JBCCFC010001314.1:0-3651 GCA_039029935.1 Chloroflexota bacterium | reverse complement strand
TTTCGGTTTTTGGCTCTTCTCTTCTTCCGGCCAAAAACCGAAACCACACCACTGGCCGGAAACGACTTGGCTACTCGCTTGACTCATGCTCACCCTTCCTATCTTGCATCGCTTTCCACGTCTCGTACCATACCATGAATGATGCTTGATTAATCTGCCATCTACTACCATTCTTCTCTGCCTCAATATTGCCTCGCTCAAGTGCTGTTGCAATTGTTCGTCTTGGCAACTCATAGCCATCGCTCTCTGCTATCCTGAGCGCATCACCAGTGGTGATGACCGCATCATCATCTATTGGTGTTGGAATCGCCTTCGCTGCAAGACCATCAATGATTTTGTCAACTGCTGTTCTAACCTCGATGACTTCGCTTAAGTTGTCCATAAAAATGACGTGATCGTATTTTTTCAACGCCCACCCTTTTCCAAACTTTGTTACTTCAAACATGTTGTTCTCCTACGTTGTTATCTATTGCGTGGCTATCATCACATGATGATAGCCACGAATGAAATTATTGATAAAATTCGCCAACTAGGGCTGACTGTTCATCTGCCAAGTAGCTGTCATCCTCGGTGTAATCTTGTTCTTCAGCGAGTATGGCATCCTGTTTGGCCTTTACTTTGACCTTCACTTTATGCGCCCAAGCTAGATAAAATTCATCCTGACAATCATGAATACCCAGATCAGCAAACTTTGCTTTCTTGATGTTCTGCCAAGATTGCTCACAGTGATATTCGTTATCATAGACACCCTGACCCATTGCCCAGTGAATCGCTTGGCCTTTGGATTGCCAATCCTGTGTAAACTGCTTCAACCAGCATACATAATCAGTCATGTTATCAGCATCACCAAACAATTCACGCGCACGGCTGGCGGTCATGGATCGTGGCTGTGGCTTGGGTGGCTCACCATCCTGTAACCATGTCAATATCTCCTGTGCCAGTTCTGCGCCGGGCAACGAAACGACACGGTTATCCAGTGCCTTGCAGCGGGTTTTGGAGACAATAAAGTTATGCTTATCGTCCATATCCGCCACAATATCAAATTCATACTCCAACCCATCACGCTGCACCGGGGCAAGGCCAATTTTTTGCGGTATCCCTTTACCATTGCCACTTTGGTTGATGACCCATTCCGTTTTAGCGCGCATGGTGACAATCAGATGGCATTGGCATTGTACCAGGGCATTCACCAACGCGTTATGGTGGGGTGTCACATCTCGCCATGCAGCAAATGAATTGTTGCGATAACGTGCAGCTGCCTGGTCAACCATCTCCAACGCACCACCACGCCCGGTCCATGCATGGGACAAAGAGTCGATAATCAGTGCCTCAAATCCAGCTTGCTCGGCGGCATGGATGGCGGCAATGTAGTGTCCAGGACTGTGCTCAGTCAAGTTCAACCGCTGAAAATTAAACTCATCGGCATAACGGGAGGCACTGCCGTTTTCGGTGTCAATCACAGCGATACGCTTGAACATGTGCGACGCCAGTTTTAACGATGTATAGGTCTTGCCCGATCCCGTTGGCCCCACCAAGGCAATCCGCGCGCAAACTTGTTCCTTGGTGGCTTGTTCAAATGTAAATTGTATCATGATGTTTTACTCCTGTGGTTGATGCCCACACCAACCACATTATTTTTATGCATAAACTACATATCCGTCCATGCCATTATGCCAATCTCGAATTGAAATGTTTACATCAGCAATCGGTTGTAAGAAATCACGATCAGCCTCTCTGTGCTGGTCCTGTTCCAAATGCCACTGGATGAAGCCATTGAACTCATTTTCATTCTTTGGTGTGTATCTGGGATCAGACGCATTGTCGTACCCTATGCGCTCCTGTACCATCTTATTAAATTGCTTCTTTGCACTCATATACTTTGTATAGAATTTTGGACATGTGACATGAAAACGTTCTGCCTGAAACATCACGACAAAGTGTGTCTCTGTTCTTACCAGTCTAAAATCTGGTGTTGCTTCAATTGTTTCGAGTTCTTCGATTCTGCGAAAATCGAACGACTCATCAAATCTAAACATTGTTGATACTCCATGAGAATAGAAAAATAGACATGTTTACAGGCTCAATAGGCACAATATCAAGCCTGTGGTTTTCGCCGGATGCATTGCACCTACACCCAAACTACTTCCACCCGCAACGGTTTATTCGTGAATATTTATAGAGCGTACAAAAACACGTTCCAAGGTGGCATACTCCTAAAAAACGCTCTTTAAGAATGCAAAAAATGCAACGCAATAATCTATGCTGCCTGTCGTTCTCGCTGACCAATCTCACACAATCGTCCTGATGTGTTTTCACTTTACCACACGCTTAGGATCGCAAATTGCCTTAAGAGTACTCAATAGTAAGCGTCTGTTCTCAGTGTTTTTTAACATCACTTTCTTGGTAAAATTCTCGCTGCTACCACTGGCAAGATGATTGAATCTCATTTTGTTCTTACGATTATCTCTATGTATCTACCCTGTATTTATCAAGTATCCACATAGAGACAATCGTAAAATCAAAATAAGAATAGCTGTTTTTCCTCCGCTTTCCAGAGTGCCCCATCAGCCCAGAGGCCACGCCCAGCGGGAACCCATGCCCCTGCTGCCCATCTTGGCAACTGCCCATCATCAACAATAAAAATGGTTGTTTTGATGTCAAGGCCAATGGCGAAGGCAATGGTGGACCATGTGCCTGATGGGGGCTGACCGCTGACCCAACGCCGGGCCGGAACAATGCGATCCGGACAGGGCGAAGAGGCCACACCCACCAAGCCAGGGCGATCACCCTGGGCAATCGCTTTTACCATATCAGCAGACCGCGCCGCGTATGCGTTTCGCCCTTGCCCCCATCTACCGGATTTCACATCAAACACCGTTGCATATGGGGCTGCGGCTCGCACCATTGCATCAAGCCCATTGGCACAACCGACACATAGTTCTACCCTGCCAGCATCAGCCAGTGACTGAACCAAGCCACTGACCAATGCCTGATGTCGATCATCTAAATTTCGAGAACCTGTAAAGCCAATCATATCAACCCACCACAGGAATAGAAATAGAAAATCTTGAACCATTCAGCCGACGCAACGCCGCACCTTTGCAGCAACGAGGCAGAACAGATGACCAATATTTTGACGCCCATTGCGCATCCGGTAAATTGTCAAATTCAGCCACCAAAACCTGACCAGTCAATGACCGAGATGAAGACCGAAAGAAACCGAACTGATACCCCTGCATGTTTTCACATGTTTCTTTTGCATATACATCTGATGGCACTTGCTCACCTGTATCCATATTTAGTATACAATTCATCATTTACTCCTGTATATACTATCAAAATCAATCCACACGATGCGTTTGGAGTCGACACAGTCGGGGTGGCGAGGGCGTCGCCATCGCCTACGACCGCATCCTGGACGGGGAATGGTTCCCGGTTCACTACGGGCTCGAGGACATCGCGCTCGTTTCCTCGATCGCGCCCGTCGACTTCCTGGGCCCCGAGAACACCGATCCCCACGAAGTCCCCTTCTCTCTCTGGACTGGCGGCGCCGACGCGGACGTCAATGGATGCGCGGCCAGCGATGTAGCGCAGACCTTCCATCTCCACGACCGAGCGCAAAGGTGGCGCCAGTCGATCTCTTTGCACGGG
>JBCCFC010001313.1:0-3652 GCA_039029935.1 Chloroflexota bacterium | reverse complement strand
TTATCATTAAAACTAGAGATAAGCTTATTTCTTATCTCTGCATCATTAATAGCATCTTGTAAGATAAGAAGTGGTGTCGATATATCTTTATTACTATATTGCCCTGGTCCAGCAAAGAGATCAATATAGGCGATGGGTTCATCATTTCGATTATACCGTTTTTGAGTACCAATCATGATCTTTGCCCAGGTCTGAAAATACTTTTGAACAATTAAAGACTTAACTTGTGATTGTTCTCTCATTTCTTCAAAGAAATTCTGCGACATAAGATAAATCCTCTCTAAAGTTGCATCCACCAAGCCGAACGTGGACATTCTTCACATTGGGAATACATGTCGTATCTCAGCTTGATGAATGCATATTATTTGATTAATAAAATAGTTACTATTGCTTTACATATCTTGTTTCAATTCTTTCAACCTCTCAGCTTCCGGTCGAACCTTATAAAACTCATCCAACGGAAAACACCCCGAAATCATGCCCATACGTGGCGAAGTCGTGCAATCACTAAACGTGCGACAGATCAGCTTTCGCTCCATCTTGCGTCCATTCAACACATCCGTCGGCAAATCAGGGTAGGACAACACCATGCGCCCAATGCCCACAAAGTCGATTTGGTCTGTGCGTACCACGTGTTGCGCCACATGGGGCAGCCACTCTTGCAGATAGGAGTAGCCTGTGCCGATGTAGGTCATGTTGGGGCGAGCGGCTTTGAGTTGGGCGGCGGCGTTCAGTTGACGGGCGACACCGACCAGCGGGTCTTCGGGTGGTTGATAGCCGTCTGAGGGTGGGAAGATGGCTGGGCGCTGGATGTGGGGTGTATAATAAGGGCTACCTGCGGTCAGACAGACCAACTCAATGTCAAGTTCAGCCAATAAATCGAGAAAGGCCAATGGCTCGATCAGGTCAATGTTGAGTCCACTGTCATCTCCCCCAAATGCATAAGGATAACCTGTGCCATTAACTTGAACAGGTACGCCCCGTCTATCTTCATCATCACTCGGACGGAACGGCACAAAATCAAATGCACTAAGTCGCACACCGATGTCGAGTCCAGGTGCTTCAGCACGGATGCCCGCCACGATGTCACGGAGGAAACGAGTGCGGTTCTCAAAACTGCCACCATACTTGCCGGGGCGATCCATTGCTGTCAGCAACTCGTGTCCCAGATAGCCATGACAGTGCTTGACATCGACAAAATGAAAGCCAGCCTTCTGCACCCGTTTGGCAGCAATGATAAAGTCTTCAATCAAACGGTCAATATCGTCATCGCTCATCAGCCGTGAATCATCGTGAATGCCAAATTTTTCGTCAAGGATTGGGTGGCGATAGGCCGTCATCGGTTCCATCTTGGTGGTGCTATTGGGTTTGCAAAAACGGCCAGAGTGGGTCAGTTGCAGACCAATCAGCAGGTCATCGCTGTTACCAAAACGCTCTTCATGGGTGCGCACCAACTCCATACGCAAATCGGCAATGTCACCGACGTGATCTTCCTTGAGCACCAGTTGGTTGGGGTTGGCGCGCCCATCATGCCGCACAGCCACCGCTTCTCCGCCCCAGATCAACTTTGCACCACTTTGCCCAAAGCGTCGCCAACGACGGCGCGCCAAGTCGCTGGGGCGGCCATCCAGTTCGCAGTCCCATCCCTCCATTGGCAAAATCGAGAAGCGGTTGCCAACGGTAAAGCCATTTTTGAGTTGATAGGGCTGCGCCAGCGGTGCATCCTCGCCTATCTGCACATCCTCGTCAAAGTTAAGGTCTGCCCCAACCTCAGCCAAATAATCACGGAATATGGATGCTGTTCGTAGTGCTGCAATCCTTCGGATTTTCATCTGTTCTATTATCCCCTTATGTTTTACGGGTCTTCGTCCTTTATTTAGTAAGTGGGGCGTACCCCTACAATGAATTTGTGCAATCCATTGGCGAAGAACCTGTTTTCCAAAAAATGTCATGTATCAATGCCCCTCATTATACGTGACCGCAATAAAAATCCGCAACCATCAACGCATAACTGTGTTCAACACAACAGCTTTTAGGGCAAAAGCATCGTAAGCTAAAAATAGTTTGAGAAAAATTTCACAATAGGGTCAAACAGAGAGTTGCGCAAACTTTGTTCTAGGTTTGTACGTATTGTTCCATGAGTAAAGTCATTTGTGGATAAGATCAATGTCGATTTTGTTCATAATTTACAGATAATCATACGGTGTACTAAGGAAAAGTAACATGCAAAAAGACAAAATGCTCGAAACGCTTTGTCTTGACGTCTCGCTCTTTTACCAAACAGCAATTAGTTGCCAGAGGCCAGTGGCGATGTGGCGGATGCCCAACGGTCAAGAAACGCACGCAATTGTAGACTTGACAGGAATCGTCCGCCCTGCCAAGGTGGATTTCTGCAAATCGACCCCGGGCTTTGTGTTTTCGCCCTTTGTCACCAACGAGGCTGCCAGTCAAGCGGGTATTGTGCAGAAGCCACAGAATGCGCCGTTGTTTATTCATGCAGACCTACACCTCACGGCACAGGGCATCGCGCCAGATCAGTCTATAGGTCATTTAGATATGGAATTTCTTGCAGGTGATGTATCAACCGCCACTTCGGGGACAAAAAAAGGGGCGTTTCAGCATTTCATCGAATGTTACCGACAGTTGGAGCACAACGCACAGCATCGCCCGCCTGAACTGTCTGACAACAACACAGGCTCATCCCTAAACTGGTTTACCTCCAATGCAACGGGATATCATCATGGTGTTGATCTTCGACACGCCGATACTACTGATATCGAAACTAGTGAGACCGAAAATGATGTGCATGATACGTACCAAGGTATCCGGACAAAGTTTCGCAATCTGGTCAATTCTGCCATTAATTTTATCGAAACCAGCGGCATCCGCAAGGTTGTTGTCTCTCGCAAGATGAGCAAACCACTGCCCAACGGCTTTGATCCAGTGGAACACTTTTATGGTCTCTGTCAACGCTATAACCATGCCTTTGTCTCGCTGGTTGCCATCCCCGGTATTGGCACATGGATTGGGGCCAGCCCAGAGGTGCTATTACAGGTTGATGAGACCTCGCTGTTTACGATGGCACTGGCCGCAACCCAAGCCAAACCCAAAGATGCGCCGCTAGACACTGTGCAATGGGGGGCCAAGGAGGTTGAGGAGCAGGCGTTGGTCAGCCACTATATCCGCGATTTCTTTAACAATGCAGGCATTGAGCAAATTCAGGAGTCAGGACCCCGCACCGTATCGGCGGGCAATGTGGTCCATTTGCAGACCGAGTTTCGTGTTGATTTGCCGCGCTATGCACGTATGATGCTGGCAAACCGCGTACTCAATGAACTCCATCCCACCTCTGCTGTCTGCGGGATGCCCAAGGACAAAGCCCTCTCCTTTATTCTGGCGCATGAAGACTACGACCGCAGTTTCTATAGTGGATTCCTGGGGCCGATTCACGTGAATGGTGACTCCGGTCTCTATGTCAACCTGCGCTGTATGCAGCTACAGTCGAGAACAGCCACGCTCTACATGGGCGTCGGCGTGACCGCAGATTCACAGCCAGAAGCCGAATGGCGTGAGACGGAGCTGAAGGCGGAGACGTTGTTGGCGGTTTTAGAGTGAAGAGTGAATAGTGAAGAGTGAAGAGTGAAGAGTGAAG
>JBCCFC010001312.1:0-3663 GCA_039029935.1 Chloroflexota bacterium | reverse complement strand
CGCACAAGTACCGGCAAACCAACTTCGGCGGCCAGCGGTGCGAGCCGCGGACGAATTCCAGCGCGCTTTTCTTTTCGACCACCTATCTAACTTCTGCTACATCATATAATGTACTGTTGCCCGCTGTTAGCTCCTTGTTTATGAATAAAACAACATAGATTTAGGAACTATACCTGAATCCCAACTCAACGTGTATCGTCTACGGTGCAAGCCCAAAATTCCCGACATATTCATCAATAAAGGCATCGACCAACGCCTTATAGTCATCGGGGAAATTGATAGAATCCCAGCCATGACGTGACCCCCATTCGGTTAGATGTAGGACATGATTCTCGCTATCCAATTGGCTGGCAATGTCCACCGAGTTATAGGGCAGCGTCGCGGTATCTGCCTGTGAATGGATGAGCAAAACGGGTGACGCAATCGACTGTGCTGCCAAATAGGGGCTGGCTTCAGCGGGAATATAGCCAGCCGTCAAATTGAGGAGCCAGAATACGGGTGTCATCAAAAATGGCTCAACACTTTTTAATGGACTGGGTAGCCGATCACCGATAGCCGTGCGTAAATCTTGATAGGATGAATCCGCAAGAATAAACGCAATATCAGGGGCCAGCGGGGCAGCCTGCAATGCAACTGCCCCGCCAAGCGAGATACCTGCCCAGGCGATTTGAGACTCTGTCAGTGAAGACTTTTCTTGCAGCCAATTCGTTACGATCAACAGGTCTTGTTTTTCATAAAAACCATACGTTACATAGTCTCCTTCGCTTTCACCCCATGTTCGCTGGTCATAGATAACCAAGTCGCAGCCACGCTCCCATAGTGTATGCACAAAATGGAGTGAGTTGATACGATTGACACCGCTGCCATGCAAAAAGATGAGACCGCAAAGTGCATTATCTGACCCGGTGTTATTGGGGTGTTGATAGAACGAGCCACTGAGCGTAAAGCCATCGTTTGTTTGTACAGTAAAAAATTCAGGGGCGCCCAATGGCGCGGCAAACGCGTCAAAGGGCATGTCATACTGCTCTGTGAGTTTGGCTTTGGCGTCATCCAGCGTTTCAAGTGCTGTCGAGGGCAACAGTGCAGAACGATAAATATAGAAGACAAGCACACCATAGATACCGATCAGCAGCACAAACACCAACAGAATTAAACGATGTCTCAGTCTTTTTGTCATGACTTCTTCTATACAATCTCCAACTCATCCCGTGTTGGGAACGCTGGAAACGGTGCGGTTGGCAGCGTCTGATACCAGTAGGCAACCGACGTGATGTCATGTTGTCCTGGATAGTAGCGCCGTCCACTGCGCCAGCCCAATGCCTGAATTGTCACACGTAGGTCCTGTTCAAACCGAATGGGGTCCATCACGTGCCAGCGATACATGGCATGACGATGCTGGGCGTTGTACGTGCCATCAGGTCGAATCACTTGATGCATTCCCAAGAACGGTGTTGTGTATATTTGATACTCGCCACCCACATCCCAATTATAGGAGCCACCAAAGTAGTCCTCTGTCCCAGTACCACAGATGGTGGGGTACTCATCATCACCATCCATGTAGAATTTGATTTCGCCCTCGCCCCACCAGCGGTTGTTGTTAATGCCCCAGCCCATTGAGGTGCCAACGTACTGCCCACGTCCTTCAATGCCTTCGACAATGGTGTAGACCTCTTTGTAGGGCAGTGGGTTGACACGGCGATATTGCGCATGGAAATAGGCACAGTCCTCTGGCACATCGGTCAGCGTATAATTGATTTGATAGTAGCAGACCTTGGCCTCATCTGGATCAAGATTCTCTAGCGTCATGCGGCAACGTTTGCGAAAGGGCATCTCCCAAAAGCAGTTCATGCCGCTCTTGGGTGCAACCATCACAGGCTGTGAATTGACCCGCACAGAGGCCAATTCACTCTGTCCATTAATTGTCTCCTGATAAGTAGGTCCCCAAGGCAAGGCAAAAAAATCTGGCAACGGCACTTCAATTGATGGCTGTTCTTGATCATCCCAATGCACTCGTAAGATAAAATCGCGGCTGACATGTCCGGTAATCCAAATACTTTGAATCGCCCCAGCCCCTTCAATATCGGCTAACGTGAATGTCTCGCCGGGACCAATCCGTACAGAAGGGCTGACTTTCCAGCCCACGCCCAAATCACGCGCACAGGCTACCCCCGTGCCGTCGGTTGCCATCGCCCCCTTGCCCTTCTCACCTGTAAAATTCTCCGCACTAATCGAACGCGTCTGCGCACTAGACAAACGCGACAAATTCCCCAAATTCATTCCAAGACCGTTAAATGGTGTCATTGTATTTCTCCTTAAAAGTTGAAAGGTTGAAAGGTTGAAAGGTTGAAGGGGTGAATGAGATAGTATAAAATTTTCAACTCTTCAACTCTTCAACTCTTCAACTCTTCAACTCTTCAACTCTTCAACTCTTCAACTGAATTAATTCCATCGCCGACTCATTCTGCCACTGCATCTGTAGCTCCGTTGTTTCGTGGGGCTTGAAGAAGCGACGGATTTCGGCGATTTCGGTTTCGAGTACGTCGATGTGGTCGAGGTTAGCGGTGCCGATGCCAAGCTCGGTGGCATAGTGGAGCAGCCCCAACTCTAGCGGCTCAAAGCCCATTGCCTTTGCCATCACCGCGTCGGTGGCGTAGACATCGACACCCGCTGCGGCGACACCGAAATCAACACCGTCCGTACCGCCGGGACCGTTGCCTTGTAAGCCACGTGTGCCATCAATGACAGCGATATCGGGTGTGAGGTGTCGTGCCAGCCGCATCAAGTTGACATTGAGCGTTTTGGCCTCATCAGGCAAGACACGTTCGGCGTGGCTGTTAAAGCCATGCATCTTGACCCGATCTACATGGCGGATGGTGCCCATGATCATGTTCTTCAACGCCAGCGTGACCACACAGACATCATGCGTTTTGGCAATCGCCACCGAGATGGTACAGGATGCGTCCAGCACACTCCGTGGCATATGCACAGTGGTGGTTGAGCCATCGGCCAAGAAGATGGTTTCCTCTGCCCACTCGGTCTCCTGATTCAAATCAACCAGATAGATGGGTAACTCGTATTCATTGTGAAGCGTATGATAGTTGAAATTGTCAAAGGCTGCCCCCGAATATTCCTCGTTGCCCCCTTCGGCAATTGTAAGTGCCGTTGGTGGGTTGGGCATGCTGAGGAGAAAGTCGATGGTTCCACGCATGGCGTCTACATGGCTAGAGGCCAACTGGTTGTCACCGCTGAGAAAGTTGGGTTTGATGAGAATACGCCGTTCTTCGCTGGCCGCGAGTCGTTCGTCAATCCGAGCCGTCACCTCATCACGCACCAGTTCGAGTGCACGATATACATTCTGTCGGCGATTGTCTTTGCTTGCCAAGCCGACGCGCGCCAGTTTTGTATTTACCATATTTATTTCTCCTTGGTACTTTTTATCAGTAGAAATAGTCAACTTAAATCGTGATTCTTCTACTTTTATCACTGAACTAGGTATCATGAAAACCATGAATAAGTTGCGACAATTGTCATAGACCCATTGGATGAATTCCTCTATTTGCTGATTGACAGCCCTAGACATTCGGCCTATGCTTCATTATGTAGACAGAGATTTGGGACAGAACAGGGAGAGTTATGGTGAAATCGCCATTTAATCAACACGGG
>JBCCFC010001311.1:0-3664 GCA_039029935.1 Chloroflexota bacterium | reverse complement strand
ATAAATCAGGCGAAATATCATTTGACTATCTACATAAACGCGCGCCTTTTCTTGCTTATGAAATTCTACGTCAGGAAATCCAGTACACTCGGAGAAATTCATGATGACTAACGTTGTTCAACAAATTCGTGAAGAATTGACAGCACTAAAAAGCATCAGCGCGGACCAAGCGCGCACCATGCCTCCCATTTACTACACATCACCAGAATTTCTAGCACTTGAAGAGGAATATATTTTCCGCCGCGAATGGGTTTGCATCGGTCATGTGGGCGAAATTCCCAATGATGGCGATTTTTTCACCACAGAGCTTGTCGGTGAACCCTTGTTGGTGGTACGAGCCAGTGACAAGCCGGGCGACATCAATGTGCTCTCCAATGTCTGCCGTCATCGTGGCAATATCATCGCCGAGGGCAGGGGTAATGGCAAACGCTTCACCTGTACCTATCATGCTTGGACCTACAGCACAGCGGGCGATCTGCTCAGTGCGCCGTTGATGAACCGCATTGATGGCTTTGACAAAAAAGGCTGTAGCCTCCCTAGCTTTGCGACAGAGATTTGGCAAGGGTTTATCTATGTCAACCTTGACGGCAACGCCACACCCCTTGCCGACAAACTCACAGGACTCATGCCCATTATCCAGAACTATCGCATGGGCGAGCGCAACTTTGTCTATGGTGAAGAAACCGTATGGGCCACCAACTGGAAGTGTTTGGCCGAGAACTTTATGGAGGGCTATCATCTCACAGCCACACATAGCACCACGCTTCATCCCATCACGCCCACATCGCTCTGCAAAAAGATGCCTCATGATGACTACTTTACAGGCTACTGGGCCAAGTACGACCCGACTTATCCAGAGCGCAAACCCTATCCACCAGAACTGACCGCCGAGGAGACACGTCAATCGCCCATGTTCTGTGTCAACCCCAACCACGTCATCGGTCTTGCCACAAACGCCTGTGTTTATATGTGTCTGCGTCCCCTTGACCCTGACCATGTTGGCATTCGTTGGGGCGTCATCTCTACGGCTAATCCCGACGACCAGTCTGCCATCGACTATGTAACCCTCTGTCACGAGTTTAACGCCGAGGACAAAGAAAAGCTGGAAACCTTGCAGCGTGGGTTGAAGAGCCGTTATTTGCAGACAGGGTATCTTGCGCCTGCCGATTTTGAGGGAACGATTTGGGATTTGTATGGATTTGTGGCGCGGCGGTTGGGGAGCGATGTGGCGTTAGAGAAGTAATAAGCAGAAATTTTTTAATTGAATAGGAACGTATAAACCAGTAACACAGATTGATTATCTGTGACGCAGGTAGCCAACCTGCGATACTGTCCTTTGTCCCCCTATCGGATAAAAAATTTGTGTTTGCGTGTCAAATTTGGCTATGGTATTCTAGGCACATGTTCATGATGCCATTGCCCTGTCACCGTTAGACAGGCCATATCAAAGGGGAGATGACCATGCAAAAATTAACAGATGCACAAAAACAACAATTTCATGCAGACGGCTACTTACACCTTGAGCAAGTCTTCAACGCCGAGGAGGTTGCCTATTATAGCAGCGAAATCGACCGCATTCGCAGTATACCAGGGTATGAGCCAGATAAGAACCCAGACGTACCCAGAGGCCATTATATCTGGATGGACCACACGCCCGACCTCGACCCAGAGGGGTTTATGGATCGACGTGAGTTGTTGACCTATGGTGATAGTTTTCTCGGTCTAGTCGATAAGGTGCCAGTGTTTGACTATGTGTTGGACCTGATGGGACCCAACATCCTGTTTAGCATGTCACAGGCAATTGTACGTCCACCTAATGAACGTTTCCCCGGCTATACCCATACCGATGGTGGGGAATCGCTGCGCCAAATTCGTCCGGATGCGCAAAGCCCACCCATAGCGCTGAAAGCCATGTTCCTGCTCACCGATGTGACCGCCGAGAACAGTGGCAACCTCACTGTTTTCCCAGGGAGCCACACAAAGCAAATTCCCTATGGCGACGAGGGGTATATGACGCCCTATTCACCGGGGGCCAAGCAACTGATGGGCAAAGCGGGCGATGTCTATCTCTTTACGCATTCGCTCTGGCATGGTCCCGCCAAAAACTTGTCAGGCAAGAGCCGCAAGGTCATCCTCTACAACTACTGTCAACTCTGGGTACGCTGTTATGACTACAACCAGATTCCCGACACATCGGGCTTTACGCCTCGGCAACGGCGTTTACTCGGTGATCTGGGCTATGATTTCTGTCCTGGCTCCTACTTTTATGTACCGAAAGATCAGGCTGAAGTGATGATGGGATAGCGATTTGGTATTGGGTAGGTCGGTGGTCGGTATTCGGTGCGTCGGTGAGTGTATACTGATGACCGAATACTGGCTTACCGAATTATTGACGCACTGATTCAAAGGGGAAAAACCAACGTGGAAACCAAGTTACCCATACAGCGGCTTGATGGCCGTTTTGGGATCGAAGTTACAGAAATTGATGTTCCCGCACTCTCGGACAATGAGTTGAAACAGCTACTGTACACGCTCTATGAACATCATGTGGTCGTGTTGCGCACGAGCGGGTTGACCAAGGACGAATTTATCACATTTGCACGGCGTGTAGGCGACCCAATTTTTCTGCGCAGTAAGCCGGATGAGCAACCTGAAATTGCTATCCTCACCAATGTGGGGATAGACACAGCCAAGGAGAAGCGTGGTGCGGCGCATTGGCACACGGATCAGTCGTTTAAAGAGGAAGCGTCCTCTGCAACGATGCTTTACTCTGTGCAAGCCCCAGCGCAAGGTGGCGAAACCTTGTTTTGTGACATGGCCGCGGCTTACAATGCGTTGCCGGACAAGACAAAGACGCGCATTGACGATCTGATTGTCGAACATCGGCATGGCGTCTCCGTCGCTGCCCGTCCCGGCGACCATACACCCATCCCGCCCAAAGGCTGGGACCAAGGCACAACTGTCTATCACCCGCTGGTCCGACGCCATCCTGTTACAGGACAAAAGACGCTCTATGCTATTGCCGGAACCAGCCAAGGCATTCAAGGGATGGCGCATGCAGAGGCCGAGCAACTACTCCATGAACTGGGCGAACATGCCTTTCAAGCGCAGTTTATTGCACAGCATACCCATTCCGTGCATGATTTGGTGATGTGGGACAACCCGACGACCATGCACAGTGCTACACCTATCGCCGCTGCGACGGGTCCACACGATACACGTTTGATTCATCGGATTAGTGTGCGTGGATTGCCTTCGGTGTTTGTGTCTTGAATGAAACGCGTCACACAAATCAGCTTAACAAACGATACCCATACAACACGCTCCATACCAATCCCAACAACGGCGAAGGTGCGTAATTTCAAGCCTGTACCATACTCATCGACAAGAACTTGCTGGTAATGGCTGAGTTGTGATTCTCATTGTGTAATCTTCGCTTGTACAGTGAGAATCTTTAACAGTTCATCTTTGCTTTCCACTGGGCCTCTGCGCCAGACAGGGGTTCTTTGTTTTTCAACTTTTTTGTAATGGTCAGTAACAGGTTGAACAATTTGACCAGTCCATTAAGCCATTCCTACGAGGCCAAGAATCAGCGTCGTACCAGAGGGGATTCCAGCCTTTGCAGGAGTGACCCTATAGTCCAGCTTTTTGTGTTCAACCTCTT
>JBCCFC010001310.1:0-3664 GCA_039029935.1 Chloroflexota bacterium | reverse complement strand
GCGGGAATGAAGTCCCCGATGTCATTAAATATGTGTTGGACGGTGGGTTTATTGCGCCACGTTCGATGATTACACCGGAGGATATCGGCTGGCCTGATATATCATCTATCGTACCTAAAGATAGAGGTCAAAATAAAGAAGTCCGTGAAGCGTGGGATAAACAGTTTCAACAAATGTCAATTTACAACGACGATCAATTACTTGACGATATTACAAAATCATAAGAAATATCCCAAGAGTAGAAAGGAGCCTGCTTATGAACGGTAAAGAACGCATACTTGCAACCATCAATCGCCAGCCAGTGGACCGCACACCACTGGACTGCATGTTATATCAAAAGCAATTTGTGGCAATGTTGGCCGATGAATATGGCTCACGCCAAGCCTTTCTGGATGAATTCAACATCGATATTTTTGCAGGCTTTGTGCCCTATCCCAACCAGTTTGGCCGCAAGTTTGATGTCACCGAACTCAGTACGCTCACCTTTGAGGATGCACACGACCCCAAATGGGTGACATTCTCCGATTGGAACTACGACTTTGAAGGCGTTAGCGTCAGCGAGGCTGTCGAATGGTATGGCGATTCGCGTATGATTCGAGCGCATCTGTGGGGCATTGTCGAGGGAACCAGTTCATTTCTGGGCATTGAGAACTGCTGGATGAATTTGGTGCAGGAACCCAAGCTGATGATGGATTGGTTTGACCGCTATGCGGATTGGCTCTGTGCCTTGGCCGATAGCTGTATTGAGGTTGGCGTGGATATGTTTACAATTTCCGATGACTGGGGCAGCAACAACACGATGCTCTTTTCACCACGCATGTGGCGACGCATGATCCGTCCCTATACCGAGCGCGTCGTCCAGCACATCAACAGTCGGGGCAAGTACGTAATGCTGCACACCGATGGCTACATCATGCAGATTATGGATGACATTGTGGAGATAGGCATTCATATGCTCCACCCTTTACAGGAGAGTGCTGGCATGGACCCTGTAACGATTAAACAGGCGTATGGCGACAAAATTGTCCTCTATGGCTCGCTTGATGTCGTTGATGGGCTGTTTGCCTATGACGGTGAAGAATTAGACGAATATATCATCAAACGTTTTGATATCTATGCACCCAACGGTGGCTTCATCTTCTGCACAGGACACTTTGTTCAGCCCGATGTACCGCCCCAACGGCTCATTCGTGCATATAGGCTCGCCAATCAACTGGCACAAAAATATGGAGCAACATCATGAACGATACAGCGAATGGCACTGCAAATGACACCGTGAACAATATATTCACAGACCAAGCATACTGGATCAGTACCGACAATCCATTTGACATCCACGAAGTCTACTACCGTTTTCGCTCACCATTAGACTGGCATCTGGCGGATAAACCTGCCCAAGCCATGCTCTATCTCACCGCCGACAGCCGCTATAAGCTGTGGATTAATGGGCAGTTTGTTGCACGTGGCCCCGCCCGCTGTCATCCGCAAAGTCAATCGGTTGACCCGCTGGATGTCACTGCCTACCTGAATGAAGGGGCAAACACCATTGCCATCCAAGTTTATCAGCCTGGTTATTCGCACTTTGCCTATCTGCATCGAGGGATGGCGGGCATGTGGGCGCATTTGATTTGCGATGGGGAGAGTGTGTTGGTCAGCGATACAAGCTGGCGAACCAAGCTCGACTCATCCTTTGCCCAAGTTGTCCCGCGTGTCTCGATTTATGGCACGGGTGTGGAAGATCGCAACATGACACTGGTGGATGACTGGACTTCAGTAACCTACGACGACACCGAGTGGGCATCCGCTCGTATCGTTGCCTCTGTCAACGGCTATCCTTGGACTGACATGAAATTGCGTGAGTTGCCCCTGCTGGTGGAACGCGAACACCCCCTGACGCTGATTGCAGATTGTTATTATGATGGTTGGAACAGGCATGATGAGCTTGGCATTCATGAACGATTCTCTAAGGGGTGGTCTGATGGTCGTCCATTTGCTGGTTTGCCGATAGGCTATGAGGTCGACGAAGAGGGCTGGGTTTCAATCCCATTGGCGAGCAACGAAATGGCCTATTTTGTTTATGATTTAGGGCGGGACTATACCTTTCAAGTACAGATTGAAGTCGAGAATGGTGTAGAGTCTCTATGCAAGTGGCTCTATGTCAGCTATGCCGAAAAATTCCGTGATGGGGAGTTGGTGCTATCTGACCCCAATAATTATTGCCGTGTGCGTTTGACCGACCGTTTTCAACTGAACGATAATTCTACCCAGCAAAGGCTTGAGCCGTTTGCGATGCGCGGTGGGCGTTATCTAATCATTGCTGTTGCTGGCATTGTATACCCGCGTATCCGTTTCCGACCCCACGTCACCGTTGCCGAATACCCACTCGAAATCACCCATACACTAACCGCTGACGACCCCAAGCTCAACAAAATCATCACGCTTTGTGAGGACACGTTTATGGCCTGTTTGCAGGATGGTTTTGTCGATTCGACCTGGCGTGAAAGCTCACAGTGGCTTGGTGATGGCCTACCACAAGCGTTGATTTTATCGTCCATGAGCGATGATACGCGTCCTATCAAACGTATGATTGAGATGGCCGCCAAGGCAGCCTACCCAGATGGCATCCTGCCCAGCATCCTGCCTGGCGAGGTTCATGCCTACGCTGTCGTCGATTACAACTTCACATGGGTCGAGTTACTAGCTCTTTATTTTGAACTGACCGAAGACCGTACATTTCTATACGCCATGTGGCCGACGCTGGTTAAAATGCTCGACCGCTTTGACGAAGATGTCAACCAAGATGACCTACTGATCAGCCAACCCGGACGTAGGCTCTTCTTGGATTGGTCTTCGCTGTCACGCAATGAACCGAGTGCTGTCTATAACCTACGCTATTTATTGGCACTACACACAGCAACGTGGCTGGCGAGTGAAGTGAATGATGATATGGAGAGTGTGTGGGCGTATCGTGCAGAGCAATCACAGATAGCGATTCACAAGGCGTTTTGGCATAAGGGCCGATGGTATGACGATTTAACACAAACATCCTATTCACAACAGGCGGCTGCGCTTGCCATTTTGACCGATGCGACAAGGGAAGACAGTGCATACATACCAAAAATTGCGGATGACATTGTCGCCCGTTCACTGGAATCCGACTATCCGCTCAACAGCGAAGTACAACCCGACAAAATGGTCTTGGCAAGCCCCTTTATGCATCATTACATTTTTGACGCATTGCGGAACTTAGGGCGCAACGAAGATATCATTGCGATCATCCGTCATCGTTGGGGTCGCTGGGTGGAGAAAGGCTATCCAACGACGTGGGAAAACTGGAATGTTGACTTTCCAGATGGCTCACAATGCCATGCATTCTCGGCTCATCCCCGCTATTATCTCTGGAAAATTTTTGGGGACTCTTAAATCCGTGAAAATTCTACGCTAATATTGAAATTTTTTGGGATTTATAACGAAATTACTCAAATTCATACTTGACAAGCAAAAAAAGCCATGATATACTGCGCTCTGTAATCAAATAAATTGATTGCGGAGGCGTAGTGTAGCGGTTAGCATATCGGCCTGTCAAGCCGAAGGTCGCGAGTTCAAATCTCGTCGTCTCCGCAGCTGGCAGAATCATCAGAAATTGCTGGTATTGATTCTGCTT
>JBCCFC010001309.1:0-3668 GCA_039029935.1 Chloroflexota bacterium | reverse complement strand
CGCCGGTTTGGCCGTAGCGGGGCCGGCCCCAGCTGGAGGGCAAGTAGCCACCGCCTTGCTACGAGGGTCGTGGGCAGGAGGGGGAAGTCCAGGCACGGACGGGGCGAACAGCGCCGACTGATGACCAGTCGGGCCGGGACCAAGGGCACCAGGGGCCAGGAGAGGGGGAGCGGCAGGGGCCGCGCGGGACGAAGAGGCGATGGCCGGCGGAGGCCGGGCATCCTTACACGAGGGCTTTGGCTTGCCCATTTTAGAAGCCCAACACTATGGAGTACCAATTATGACTGCAAACAACTCATCCTTGCCAGAGGTGGCGGGGGATGCCGCGATTTTTGTCGATCCAATGGATGTGGATGCCATTGCCGATGCGATGTTGCGTCTCAGCCAAGATGAAGATTTGCGCCAGCGACTGATTGTAGCTGGCTATGAGAATGTGAAGCGTTTCTCGTGGGAGAAGGCTGCCAAAGAGACGCTCGCTGTTTTGGAGGAAGCAAAATGAATAATCCAAAAATAACCCAAATCGAATGGGGTACACTCGTTGGGCAACGCCCGCGAGCCGCAAAATGTAATGCTCGTCTCATTATTCACGGCATTGATGTCAACGTGTCACTGGCGCGCATCACCACGGAAGATGGCACATCGGGCTTTGGTCCTTGCCGCGCAACGGAAGAACAGGCACAGCGTCTGATAGGGACACATCTTGATGACGCTATCACCGTCTCAAAAGGTGTTCCTGATCATGTCCGTGTCTTTGAGTTTCCGCTATTGGACTTGATGGGGCAGCGCACAGGAAAACCAGTCTATCAACTCACGGCTGAAGCAGTAGGCAAAACCGTTAGCGAACCGTTCCGTGTCCCCTGCTATGACACATCGCTCTACATTGACGACATGCATCTGGCATCCACCAAGGAAGCGGCGGCACTGATTGCAGAGGAGGCACTCTTTGGCTACGAAAACAATCACCGCGCATTCAAGATCAAAGTGGGGCGTGGCGCGCGCCATATGGCGCTGCATACAGGCATAGATCGCGACGTTGAGGTCGTTCGCGCCGTGCGTGAGGCCGTCGGTCCTGATGCCACCATTATGATTGACGCCAACAATGGCTTTAACCTCAACATCGCCAAACGGGTACTGGCGCAAACAGCGCGCTGTAACGTACTGTGGATTGAAGAGGCATTCCACGAGGACCCTGTGCTCTATGATGATCTACGCAATTGGATGTCAAGACAAGGATTTTCTTTCCTGATTGCGGACGGCGAGGGACAAGCGTCACCATCGCTCCTCGACTGGGCGCGTGATGGTCTAATTGATGTGGTTCAGTATGATATCTTCAGTCATGGCTATACGAACTGGGTTAAAACAGGACAACAGCTTGATCAATGGGAGAAACGCACAGCCCCGCATCATTATGGTCGGCATGTGGGTAACTATGTCTCTGGGCATCTGGCGGCAGCGGTGGACAACTTCACCTTTGTCGAGTGGGATGAAGTGACCACACCGGGGTTGGATGGGTCGGCCTATGTGATTGAGGAAGGGATTGTGACCTTGCCTAATGCACCTGGGTTCGGATTACATTTGGAGGAAGACCAATTCATTGGTGCTGTCCAGAAGGGTGGGTTTGTGGTTCAATAAGGCCATTCCACAAAATAAAATCCCCAGTTGGGGCATGAGGTGCGGCGGGTTTAAATGTAGATTCACATGAGTATGCACATCCCGCTGCACCTCGTGCCCCTACGATAATAGAATCACGGAGATACAGAAGACCCACGGAAATGAATCTTCGGTTGTAATGCAATAATCGAGACTGCCCTATCGGGATAGGCGATGCGAGCCAGCAACAAATCTGCTGCTGCACTGCCCATCATGTAGGTGGGCTGGGCAACGACGGATAGGGGTGGATTCATGACAAACATCCAGTCCATTTCATCAAAGGCAGCAAGGGCAATATCGGTGGGCATGATTAACCCTCGTTCGTGGATGGCGCGTAGCGCACCGATGGTGAGTAGATTATTGCCCGTAAAGAGTGCCGTGAGCGGGTTGTCTAACGAGAGCAGTTCGCTAGTCATATAGTAGCCAGGCTCGACCTTGGCGACACCAGACCGTAGCAGGGCATTATCCATCGGTATTTTATGATCTTTCAATGCTTTGAGATAGCCATCGCGCCGCTCTTTTCCCGTTGATACATTGGTGGGGCCGACAACACAGCCAATTCGTTGATGCCCTTGTTCAATCAGATGGCTGATCATTTTATAGCTCGCATTCATGCTATCCACAACAACCGTATCGACTTCTTCATTGGGCAAACGTCGATCAACAATCACCACAGGCATCTTGGCATCAATCAACAGGCTATATGCGCTACACGTCGTCTCCTCTGTTGCTACGCTGGGTGAAAGGATGACGCCCGCAACATTCTGAGACAGCATCAAATCAATATAAAGTGCCTCTTTCTCAGGGTCTTCATCTGTATTGCACAACATCAACGAATAGCCATGATTATAGGCGACATCTTCAATCGCACGGACCATCGAGGTGAAGAAGGGATTTTGAATATCTGAGAGCAGCACTCCGATAATGTGTGACTTTTGTGAGCGTAGGCTTTGGGCGACGCGACTAGGGCGGTAGTCCAATTGTCGGGCAACACCCAGCACACGCTGGCGAGTGCCGTCACTGACATTGGTTTTGCCTGATAACACACGGGAAACCGTTGCCGTGGACACCCCCGCCTGTCGTGCCACATCTTCAATCTTAGCGTGACTCAAATTTCACCATTCCATAAAAAGTTGACCGGAAGGTCAGAAAGGAAGGTATGGTCTCGACTGCCCTGAAAGTAGCATGGACATCCTTGTCCGTGTTGGACGACAACCCAAAGTTTGCGTACAACTGGCAAGGATGCCCATTCCACTTTTCTCTTTGCAACAATTTGCCACTCATAAGCATCTTCTTGACCTTACTGTTAACATTGAGTCCATTCCACAAAACAAAATACCCATTCAAACGCGGAATGAGCACTCTCTAGTGCGGGTTTTACACGAGTACGCCGGCATTAGAGAATGCCTACTCCGCGAGTATTTATTTTTGTGGATTCGCCTAAATCAAATCTCCATCGCCCCGGTCATAATAGCCACCGCATCGGACATACTGTAATCATCGGGCTTGATGACTGCCACACGCCGCCCCAACCGCTGAATGTGAATGCGGTCGGCGATCTCGAAAACGTGGGGCATGTTATGGCTGATGATAATGATAGGCAGTCCTCGGTCACGCACTTTGCGGATCAGGTCCAGCACCATGCCCGATTCCTTAACACCGAGAGCGGCTGTCGGTTCATCCATGATAACCACGCGGCTGGCAAAGGCAGCACTACGCGCTACGGCCACGCCCTGCCGTTGACCACCCGATAATGTTTCCACCGCTTGGTGCATGGACTGGATGCGAAATTTTAACTCTGACATATGATTGGTCGCTTCTTCCAGCATCTTTCGCTTGTCCAACATACGAAAGACAGAGCCAAGAAAGCCAGGTCGCCGAATCTCACGTCCCAAGAACATATTCTCGACAATATTCAGGGCTGGCGCAACCGCCAAGTCTTGATAGTCCGTTTCGATGCCATAGTTGCGTGCGTCAATTGGTGTGCGAAAGGTGACGGCCTCGCCGTTGACATAAAT
>JBCCFC010001308.1:0-3671 GCA_039029935.1 Chloroflexota bacterium | reverse complement strand
AATTGCCGATGCCATTGGGTTTAGTGTAACACGCTCAACATCACTGGGGGATATTTGGGGACAGAGTGTGCCTGTCATCACGAAACCCAATATAACTGTTATAACAAGGATGGATAAGAAGGTGTTCCTACCAATTGTTGGGCGAATAGCATCAGCTCCCCAGATATCTGAGTAATCATTACAAATTTCTCCAAATCATCAACCACTCACACTGAAACGACCGGATGATTCAGCGCCTGATCAATCGCCTGATCACAATGCACCCGATAGGCAGAAATTCCACTGGCAAACAGTTGGCTCAACAGCGGCTCATAGTCAAAGATGTCACCAAAGGAGTTGCGGTCGATGATGACGGCGACGCTGTTGACGCCGCGCCGTTGCATCTGTTGCAATGCCCGTGCCCACTCTAGTGTTGGGTCAGGACTGATGGCGACAACGGTGTCGTTGCGGTTAAGACGCATACTATCGGTTGTGAGCAGATGCGAGAAGGGGATATGCCCACCCGCCTGCACGACAGAGAGTGTTTCCAGAATTTTGGTCAGTTGACGTTCGCCGCGATCAGCTTGTAACAACTCACGGCTGTTGCCATAACAGTTAAAGCCAACGGCGCGGTTGCGCATCAGAAAATAGCGCGCAAGACTAGCGGCAACGGTGACGGCATATTCGGTTGTGTTGGGGGGGAGCTCAATTTGGCCGTGAATGCCCTGCATATTGGCGCGCATCCGATTGCGACTGCGCAGCGCAAAGGGGCCAATCTCCGGCGGTGGTGGCGTCCAAGGAATGGCTGTTTCGGCCTCGTGAAAGAGATCAAGGTAAAGCCAGATATCGGCAGTCGGGTCCAACTCAAACTCTTTGGTCATCAGCCGGCGAGCACGGGCAGTGGTCGGCCAGTGGATGCGGTTGAGGCTGTCACCCGGGACATAATCACGCACACCTGACACATTGGTGGTGGCGTTGAGGGTGCGGCGATGGCGTGCCTCTCCACCCGATAAATCCGAGATCGATGGCTCAAACGAAACCAAGTCCACTGTCAGCGGATAGACCACGATGTGATTTTTTTCGGGGATTTGCTGCTCAACGGCAAAGATGCCCAGAGGATCACCACTGTGAATGGACATTGGCCCAAGCTCAAAGCGACCCCGCTGCATACACAGCGTCTTCACCAGCCAACGATAGCGGTTGCGTGTGGTATTACGCCGCCCCAAGCTGCTGACCACACGGCTGACATCGTGCCATGTCAACATCGAATAGTCGGCGACTTCCAGCCACAGTTTGGGCAACAGACTGTGATTGGTCACTTCAAACTGCTCTTCCGCGTACTGCCCCACTTGACTACGGTAGTTGCGGGTTTGGCGGCGAACTTCAATTCCACGTATGCTATTATACGCCCACAGATAGCTAAAGGCCAGCAAACCTGTCAGCAAATAGGCCATGTTAAACGCCAAGTCACGCCCCGTGTTGAAGGCCAACACCCAAGACGCAACGATGGCGACGATAATAAAGATTAAGCGAGATGACATATTTTTAGTGAATAGGGAATAGTGAACAGTGAATAGTGGAAAGTTGATAGTGGAAAGTTGATAGTTGATCCATCACTCTTCACTCTTCACTTTTCACTTTTCACTTTTCACTATTCACTGTAATTAGTTATTGCGTAATTTTGCGCGTGCGCCTGGTACTGGTGTGTGACGGAGGGCATCCTCGACGATTTGGCGGGCGTTGACGTTTTTGATGCGGGCGGATGGGCTAATGATCAGGCGATGGGCCAGCGTTGCCGTTGCCAGTGCCTTGACATCATCGGGAATCACAAAGTCGCGCCCTTCCAGTGCCGCCCATGCACGGGATGTGTTAAAGAGGGCCAAGCTACCACGTGGGCTTGCCCCGAGATAGATGTCGGGATGTTCACGAGTAGCGATGACCAAATTGACGATATATTCCTTGACCAACTCATCGACATAGACATTTTGGATGGCCTGTTGCACGGTTAGCAGTTCATCAACAGTAAGCACTTGTCCAATATCCTCAATCGGGTGTCGGTGTGATTGACGACTCATGACATCCATCTCTTGTGCCTTGCCAGGGTAGCCGAGATGAATACGCATCATAAAACGATCCACCTGTGCTTCGGGCAGCGGGAATGTGCCTTCATATTCAATCGGGTTTTGGGTTGCCAACACCAAGAATGGACGGCTCATGGCATAGGTCACGCCGTCAACCGTGACCTGCCGCTCTTCCATTGCCTCCAGAAGGGCAGACTGGGTTTTTGGCGTGGCGCGGTTGATCTCGTCGGTCAACACAATTTGCGCCATAATCGGGCCGGGGCGAAACTCGAATTCCATTGTTTTTTGGTTAAAGATGCTGACCCCTGTTACATCACTGGGCAGCATATCGGGCGTAAACTGGATACGGCGGAAGGTGCAGCCAATGCTGCGCGATAAGGCACGCGCCAGCATGGTCTTGCCCACACCCGGAACATCCTCGATAAGCAGATGGCCTTCACAAAAAAGAGCCAGCAAGGTCATTTTGATCTCTCGCTGTTTACCCACAATAACTTTTTGGACATTTTGCAAGACGCGTTCCGCTGTCGATTGGACTATTTGCATAAAAACCTCAATCCTAAACTTTAAGTATTCATAATTATCCAGACTCATCCTGTAAGATTGCGGAGAGAGTACTCTCTAGTGCGGGGCTTACGCGAATACGCCAGAAGTAGGACCCAGAGGATTCCCCTGCCTAGCTCCGCGATTTCACCAAGGAGTCTGACTAATTCCTAAATATTAATATAAAATCATTTGTGTACACCGAAAAAGAGCCATTGTGCGCCCTTGGTCATCCGTCACAGTTGCATCCCATATCTGGGTGCGTCGTCCACCGTGAGCCATCTTTGCCATGCAATGGACTATTCCACTGTTCGTGGTACGCAGAAAATTGCTTTTTAGCTCAAGTGTTGTAAAATTCTTGGCTTCATCCGGCAAATGGCAAGAACAGCCTGACCCACTAGATGTATCGGCTAATGTGATCACCGAGCCAGCGTGGAGATAGCCGTTTGGGGCCATATGAAACGGCTGGACAGAGAGTTGTGCCGCCAAAAAGCCAGAACCAACATCCACAATCTCGATGCCAAGATGACCAGGAAAAAAATTGGTAATGCGGTTTTGGAGGTATTCAATCAAGGCCGGCTTGTCCATTTGGTCAATTAATGACATAAATCGCTGTTCCTATTTATAGCATGAGGACACGATGTAAATTTCGTCATCAACTCGGACCTTTGGAAGAGGCACAGCGAATTTCGCTATAGCACATAGAAGTTTGCTCGCACTTCCCAAAGAACCTAAAATCATAAACTATATCCTCACGCCGTATACAATATAAATTTAACAGGTAAGAAACCTCGTGTAGTTTTGTCTACCTATGTTATCATAGTCAATATCCAAAATTTGACAATATTCAGGGCATATCAATTTACAGTACAGGCAAAAATGTTACAGGTCAGGACGTTACAGGCAGGATGTTACAGGCATAATAAAAAGCTTTCAGCAAATCAGCCGTCAGCTTTCAGCCAGAATTGGTCCATATTTCGGGGTCGATTTTATAAATTACTATACGATAAAGTAAAATAGAAACACAAGGAATTATAAGAATATACACGTACAACAGACGACACAGGCATT
>JBCCFC010001307.1:0-3671 GCA_039029935.1 Chloroflexota bacterium | reverse complement strand
ATAGGGAAGTAGAAACCAGTATCACAGATTGATTATCTGTGCCGCAGGTAGCCGACCTGTGATACTGTACTTGCATAGGAAAGACCAGTAACACAGATTGATTATCTGTGCCGCAGGTAGCCAACCTGCGATACTGTCCTTGCATAGAAAAGACCAGTAACCAAGATTGATTATATGTGCCGCTGGTTGGCTACCTGCGATACTGTCCTTTGTCCTTGCAGTGGAAGTGATGATGTATAGGTGACAAAGTGAATTAGTTGATTTTTCACTAATCACTAATCACTAATCACTAATCACTACCCCAATTCCCCAATCACACTCGTCACACCCTCCAAAACGTCCTCAACATCCTCATTGGTCCAATTCAAATCTACATTAAAGGACAACGTGCGACCCAACAACTCCAGTGAGCGCGGACACATCTCTGGATGATAGTCGAGTTCACGCTGCGCCCATCGCCACGGACCGCCATTGGGTGTCCATGTGCGTTTATCCATAACGCCTGTCCATGACGAATAGACATGATAGTCGGGGCGGTTGGGATGATAGAGCAGGGACGTGCCGATATTCTCTGCATTGAGTGCCGCCTGCATTTCCTGTGCCTTATCTGGTGAAGTAGCAAAGAAACTCAGCGTAGACCCCGTGTCACCCGCCGGGTCTGGTACATCTCGGAAGGACATGCCCTTTTGTTGCATCACTGACTCCATCCCCGACTTGAGCATATTTTTGCGCGCCTGCAACTGCCCCACCAGCCCATCCAGCCGTGTCAACTGCACTCCTGCAATCGCTGCCAGCACCTCGGCAATACGGAAGTTGACGCCCCAGACGATCTCCTCTTCGGGGAAGTTATAGCGCAATCCCCCCGGCACATCGTGGAACATATAGGCACGTTTCCACACCTGCTCATCATCCGTGACGAGCATCCCGCCTTCACCCGCCGTGATCACCTTGCTCGACTGCAAACTGTAACAGCCCACCTTGCCGACCGCCCCCAACTTACGCCCCTTGTAGCTGCCCCCAATCGCCTGCGCCGTATCCTCCAGCAATGGCAACCCATGCCGATTGGCAACATCCAGTAGTTCATCCATGCGGCTCGGTGTACCCCGCATATGTACGGTCGCAATCGCCTTGGTATAGGGCGTAATCTTGGCCTCGACATCTGCCGGGTCCAATGTCAACGACTCATCGACCTCGGCAATCACAGGCACAGCCCCTAACGCCATCGCCGCACTTGCTGTTGACATCCACGTGTACGCAGGCACAATCACCTCGTCACCAGGACCAACACCTAGCCCTTGATAGGCCAGAATCAACGCCGCTGTGCCTGAATTGACCGCCAGTGAAAATTGCGAATCGGTAAACGCCGCAAAATCTTTCTCCAATTTGGATGTACTGGACTCTTCCTCACCGCCATCAAAGCGATAGAGCCGTTTGGCGCGCATCACCTCTAATACTGCGGCCTCTTCCTGCTCATCAATGGCCGTCATGCCAAAGCCACCCGGCCCTGTACGTGGCTGGCGAGCTGGTGTGCCACCATTGATGGCTAGTTTTCGTGTGTTCATGTTGTTGTTCCCCCTAATTGATAATCATATACACTGATCAAAGTATAGCATTTGGTTTGAACCGGTAAAAATTGACTGAATGCGTTATGTGGTAGACACCCCTGCCTGTTGTCCAGTGACCCATGTATGACCTTTGGCACTGTGGCATGGAAGCAGGCATGTGATATACTGGATTCATACGATTGAAATTATCATGATAGTTGAATGCGCGTGGTGCCGACCTCTGGTAAGTGTTCAATTTTTTTAAAAATTGTAACCGTTCAGCCCCCTGAGCTTGTCGAAGGGGCACTCAGCTTCGACAAGCTCAGCCGACGGGGGAGGTGAACGCTTAGGCTGTTCCACAAAATAAAATGCCCAACGAGTCGCGGAGTTAGCAATCTCTATTGCGGGTTATACACGGGAGAGCCGGCGTTAGAGAACGCCTAACCCCGCGATCACGTGGGTAATTATTTCTGTGGAATCGCCTTACAAAAAATTGAATACTTACCAGAGGTCTCGGTCTCGACGTGGGCCAACGATTGCTTATTTTCGCAAGAGGACACATATATGACCAATTCTGATCAATCAATACCAAGTACTGCTCCAGCACCAGCTCCTACTACAACCAATCAGCGCATCGTTGCCATTGACGTGTTGCGCGGCTTTGCCCTCCTTGGTATCCTACTCATGAACATCCAGAGCTTTGCCATGCCCGATGACGCCTACTCGAATCCAACCGCGTATGGCGATCTTGAAGGGCTGAACTGCTATGTATGGGTATTCAGCCATATCTTTGCCGACCAAAAATTTATGACCATTTTCTCACTGCTCTTTGGGGCAGGCGTCCTGCTCATCACCGATAAGCTTGAATCACGCGGCCAAAGCGCATTGGGGCTACACTATCGCCGTAACTTCTGGCTCCTGGTCTTTGGCCTCTCACACGCATTCTTGCTCTGGACTGGCGATATTCTCACTGCCTATGCGCTCTGTGCCTTCTGGGTCTATTGGCTACGCAAACGCAGCCCTACGGTATTGCTGATTATCGGCCTGTTGGTCTTCTCTGTTTCACCGCTGCTCATGCTTGCTGGTGGCGCAAGCATGGACTTTATGCCTGCGGCAGATTTACAGGAATTACAGCTAGACTGGCAACCAACGCCAGAGATGATTCAGAAGGACCTCGATGTGTATCGCAGTGGTTGGCTAGGACAGATGGAGAAACGGATTCCGGGTGGCGTAGATATGTTGACATCGGCATTCCTGTTTTGGTCATTGTGGCGTGCAGGGGGATTGATGCTCATTGGCATGGCTCTCTATAAATGGGGCATCCTAACGGCGAAACGCTCTAATCGTTTTTACATCGGCATGATGGTCATTGGTTTTGGCATTGGCTTACCCGTTGTTATTTATGGCATGGACCAAAACTTTGCCAACGACTGGACACTGGGCTACTCCAAATTTGGTGCGGGTGGGCAATTTAACTATTGGGCCAGTGTCTTTGTCAGTTCCGGCTATATCGGCACAATCATGCTCATTGCCAAGACGGGTGTCCTCCCCAAATTACAAGATGCGCTGGCCGCCGTCGGGCGCATGGCTCTGACCAACTACTTACTTCAAACCATCATCTGCATCACGATTTTCTATGGTCATGGGTTAGGGCTATACGGCTCAGTCGAGCGTACCGGACAATTTGCCATTGTCATCGCCGTTTGGATTTTGCAACTGATTATCTCGCCCATCTGGCTACAAAACTTCCGCTTCGGCCCATTTGAGTGGTTGTGGCGATCATTGACCTATGGTAAGTTGCAGCCCATGAGTGTCAAACGATAGGGGAGAACAGTCATGCGTGTACAACCAGTTCGCTTTATCGGCCACAAAATTGGCCCCTTTGAGCATATTGAGCTAAATTGGCCGACTGACAAAGATATCCGCAGCACAATTATCATTGGAGAGAATGGGGCTGGCAAAACGACATTGGTGACATCGATGGCGGCTTGTCTTGGCAACGGCAACCTTAATGCCTTTCCACAAAAAGAGTTTGATCGTTTGGCTTATGACGAAAATTCTTCTGCTTTTTTTGAATTTTTGCTTGACGGTACATTGATGTCATCATTAGTTATTACACATCATATT
>JBCCFC010001306.1:0-3680 GCA_039029935.1 Chloroflexota bacterium | reverse complement strand
TTCAGAATTATTTGCACCCAGACAGTCAGTCAGGAGTACCGCATGAGTATATCACGGGCACAAAAAGCCCATCTAATTGAAGAATTTCGGATCAATGAAACTGATACAGGTTCGCCCGAAGTTCAGGTAGCGTTGTTGACCACTCGAATTAATGCGTTGACAGAACATCTCAAGCTGCATAAACATGATGAAGGTTCGCGATTGGGTTTGCTTAAATTAGTAGGCCAGCGTAGGCGACATCTAGCTTATCTCAAGAGGAAGGATGTTCAGCGATATCAGCAGTTGATCCAACGCTTAGGATTACGTAAATAAACCAAGCATATAGACTTTACCAAGTTGTGCGCTCAAAGGGTATAAGCATTTAGGTCTGAATAATGAGTATGAGTATTGTAGCGGGATTGATTCGGTAAAGTCAAACAGGGCGGGAATCGTCAATATGACGGTTCCCGCCTTTACGTTTAGTTAGAGAAGTTCGTCTATGTTGAGCATTTGGTTAAGCGGTAGAAACCACACTAGATTAAACGATGCTAGAGTAAACACTAAATCAACGAACATCTGATGAGCGGAAATTAAACAAACATTATTAAAGTAGAAGAATAATCAAGGTTCGGCATTGGAGAGCGCAGCGAAGCGGCTTATAAAATTTACCTAAAAATACCCAAAGCCCCTTGCTTAGGCAATGGGGTTATTAGGGCAATAGTAACTTTAAGGAATAGCACTGATTTTAAATCAGTGCCATTCCTTATAATGCGAAGGGGCATCTTCGCTTGGGTTAGGCGATGTCAGACAGGTTTATCCTGCTATCGCTGCTTGAACCCTCAAAATCCTCTGGCTTTAACTACGAGGAGTATGTCAACAGTAAATGCGTATATTTGTGAATATTTCGTCAAACAGAAAATAGACTGTGCGACCAGCGTTTGTGTCGCCACCTTCCAAAGGTTGGGTTACATGTGTTGGGTAATGAAGCTTCACAATAGAACTGTTTCGCTGTGCTCTCCAGTTCCGCACCTTGGTTCCCAATCTCTTCTAGGAGGCGATTTTAGAGAACATGTCTATGAGATTATTTGACGGTGCGCAAGTATTCACGACAGAAGTTGGTGGCCGCGAGATGAGTATCGAGACAGGTATTTTGGCGGCACAGGCAGGCGGGGCTGTTACCGTGCGTTATGGAGACACGGTTTTGATGGCAACGGCCACCATGAGCAAAGAATCTAAACCTGGGATGAATTTTTTCCCCATGACGGTTGAGTTTGAAGAGCGTTTGTACGCTGCGGGGCGTATCCCAGGTAGTTTTTTCCGGCGTGAGGGACGCCCAAGCGAGTTGGCAATTTTGGTTGCCCGTTTGATTGATCGCCCACTACGCCCACTTTTCCCCAAAGGAATGCGCAACGAGGTGCAGGTTATTGTCTCTGCATTGAGTTCCGACGGCGAAACATTGATGGAGCCAATGGCGCTGATTGCAGCATCAGCAGCACTCAGCATTAGCGATATCCCTTGGAATGGCCCTATCGCATCATCCGCCGTGGGTTATGTCGATGGTGAGTTTATTGTCAACCCGACTGCTACTGATATGGCACTTAGCAGCTTGGACTTGCGGGTTGCGGGCACAGCCGACAACATCTTGATGGTCGAGGCTGGTGCGAATGAGTTGCCAGAGGATTTGGTGTTGGAGTCACTCAAGCTAGCGCATGATTCCATGCAACCCGTTGTCGAGTTGATTAGCGAGATGCAGGCACAGATCGGTAAAGAGAAGTTCACCGATTTTGATGTGTTCTTGCCATCAGACGAGTTGCAGGCACAGGTGGAGGAATTAACCGCCGCCAAAGTAAAAGACATTATGGCGGCTGGGCTAGACAGAGATGTACGTAAGGTTGCGATTGGCGAAGTGAAGACAGAATTGATGGAACATTTTGAGGCACAAATCGAGGCTGAGGAAGTTTCTGCAACGTATGTGGGTGACGCGTTGGATTCTGTTGTCAAGCAAGCGATGCGTCAACGTGTATTGGACGAAGGTGTTCGTTCTGATGGTCGTGCAACGGATGAGGTTCGCCCCATTAGCGTTCAGGTTGGTAAATTACCACGTGTTCACGGCTCTGGACTCTTCATGCGTGGCGAAACCCATGTATTGAGCATTGCGACACTGGGTACACCGGGGGATGCACAACGACTTGATACACTCATGCCGATGGAAAGCAAACGCTATATCCATCATTACAACTTCCCACCCTATAGCACGGGCGAGGCTTATCCAATGCGTGGCCCAAAACGCCGAGAAATTGGACATGGTGCATTGGCGGAACGTGCCTTGTCTCCTGTGATTCCAGAAGACTTCCCGTATACAGTGCGTGTTGTGAGCGAAGCCGTCAGTAGTAACGGCTCCACCAGCATGGGGTCTGTGTGTGGTAGCACATTGTCGCTGATGGATGCGGGGGTGCCGATTGAAGCACCTGTATCGGGGATCGCAATGGGGCTGATTCAGGATCAAGAGACGGGTGCATATCAAGTCCTGAGTGATATTCAAGGGTTGGAAGATGCACTGGGTGACATGGACTTCAAGGTTGCGGGGACAGAGCATGGCATCACAGCCTTGCAAATGGACCTAAAAATCAAAGGGCTAGATTTTGAAATTTTGCGTCAGGCTCTCGAACAGGCTCGTCAAGGCCGTATGCACATCATGGATAAGATGCTTGAGGTGCTTTCTGAGCCACGTCAGTCTATGAGCGAACATGCGCCACGCATTCTGACGATTCAGATTGATCCAGACAAGATTGGTAAAATCATCGGGCCAGGCGGTGCAACCATTCGCGGTCTGCAAGATGAATACGCAGTCAAGATTGACATTGAAGAGGATGGCACGGTATACATCACTGGCGAGGGTGCATCTGCGGAACATGCATTGGCCGAAGTGGGTCGCATGACCGAAGAGGTCAAGCTTGGCAAAGTGTATACTGGCCCTGTTGTGCGTGTTGAACCATATGGTGCGTTTGTCAACATCCTGCCGGGCAGCGATGGTCTCATTCACATCAGTCAGTTGGCCGACTACCGTGTGAATAGCGTTGAAGATGTGGCACGTGTGGGCGATGAACTGACGGCAATGGTCATCGACATTGACAATTCTGGCAAGATTCGCCTGAGTCGCCAAGCGGTCCTTGAGAATTGGACCGTTGAAGAAGCGAGAGATCAAGACCGCAATGATCGCTCCAGCGGTCGTGGTGGTGGTCGCGGTGGTGATCGACGTGGCGGTGGTCGTGGTGGTGATCGAGACCGACGTGGCGGTCGTGGCGGTGGTGACCGTGGCGGCGACCGACGTGGCAGTGGCGGCAGTAGTGGTGGCCGAGAACGACGCCGATTCTAGGTAAACAAGCCCAAATAAGGAATGGCGATTAAATAACTTACCATTTCGGACATATCCGCACGAGGGCGTGCTAACTGAACGTGTGTAAGTTAAATAGTTGTCATTCCTAAGAGTATAAACTAACAACAATAAAAAAGCTTTCAGCACTTCAGCACACTGGCTGACAAGCTTTCAAGCTGATTTTATCCATTCCTATGCAATGAAAAATGAGGCCAGAGTATTTATACGCTCTGGCCTTTTTAATTGCATAGGAATGGATAAACCAGTAACACAGATTGGCTATCTGTGACGCAGGTAGCCAACCTGCGATACTGGCCTATTGGCC
>JBCCFC010001305.1:0-3681 GCA_039029935.1 Chloroflexota bacterium | reverse complement strand
GTAAAGGTTGTGTCGCCCGGAACCGCCGCCAGGGTGGCCGCGCCGCAAGTGGTAGTGGCATTGGGGATCGGCGCGATGATCAGCTGACCACCGGTCACACTATCCGTGGGCAATACATCCGAAAAACGACGATTTTCGCAAAAAATTGTCCATTTTCCCCTTACCATCTCATACCCTTATTTAATTATAAATCAATCGCCTCTTTTTTTTCTTGACCAAAAAGTGGAAGGGTTCCGTTGGCTGCCGCCAAGAAGTTAAAGCCATTGTTTAACACCAACGAGCTATATAACCCAAACACACCTGTCATCGCCCCTGCAATACAGATGGTATTGGGGATGGCGATCATCAGAAAGCTGCGTTGGACGTTGCGATTTAATCGCTTGGAAACTTCAAAGAGATATTCAAATTTTTTGAGGCTTCCATCCATAAAAATTACATCCGCAACATCAACCGCAATCGTGGATGCACCTTGCAGTGATACCGAAATATCAGCCAACGACAACGCCGCTGAATCGTTGATGCCGTCACCCACCATCATGACTTTATGTCCCCGCTCTTGATAGTGACGAACATAGTCCGCTTTTTCATGGGGCAAGACACCCGCATGAAACTGTTCGATGCCCAATTGACCTGCCAAGCTCCTTGTTGGCATTTCATGATCGCCAGAGATCAGCAATATGTTATCAATATAGCTTGTCTTGAGAAATTCAACAACGCGCACAGCTTCGTCTCTCGGGGTAGATTGCATTTCGATTAATCCAACCATTTTCCCATCAAATGCAACCAAAATCGCGGAGTTGCCTAATTCATGCGCATCCGTCAGCGCATTCTGAATGCTGTCTGGCACATCAATGTTCTCGCGCTCCATATAGCGGATACTGCCAACCTTGACAACTGTCTCTTCAATGGTTACTACGATACCAAAGCCAACATGGTATTGCGAGTCATCCAATGGTGCCAGCATGAGATTGCGCTCTTCGGCTTTTTGCAGAATTGCACTGGCAATAGGGTGGCTAAATTGTTGCTCGGCTGTTGCCGTATAGCGTAACACTTGGTCTGGATCGATCTGCTCATCAACGGTTATAATTCGAGATACTTTTGGCACATCGTGGGTCAGCGTACCTGTTTTATCAAAGATGACGACATCAACATCCAAGAGGTGTTCTAGTACTTGGCTGTCCTTGACAAGAATACCCTCACGCGCGGCATTCCCTAGTGATGCCATAAGCGCAATCGGCGCAGCAACACGGATACCCGTGCCAAAATCAGCATTAATGGTTGCCAGAAGTGCGGATGATCCTTTCAATGCATAGCTCATCGCGCCCAACGCAAGGGTTGGAATGACCATTTGGTCGGCTCTTTTTTCACCAAGTGACTGCAATCGAACTTTATGCTCGGCTGTGTCTTTGATGATTTGAACGATTTTTGCCGCTAGTGTGTTATCGCCTGTTTCGACCACTTCGACAATGATTTTGCCTGCGACAATGACGGTCATTGCAAATACTTGGTCGCCGACTCGTTTTTCCGCAGGGACTGATTCACCAGTCAGGCTCTGCTGGTCGACCATTGCATCACCATCAATCACCATGCCATCAACAGGAATCTGTTCACCCGTGTTAATGATGATCCGGTCCCCTTTTTTCAAGTCTTCAACAGCCACTTGAATTGCCGTATCATCAACCCAAAGCCATGCTTCTCGAACCTGTTCACCAAAAACCGTTGTCAAGTAGTCATGTGATTTTCTGGTTGTGCTATCCAAGAGCAAGTCCGCAACATGTAGAATCCAAACCATGAAGGCACCTGCTGCCACCTGTCCAAAAATCATACAGAGTGCGATTACGGTTGAGTCTAATATATCGACCTTAATCTTTTTCTCTTTCACCAATGCCTGATAGCTTTCTTCAAAAATGGGGGCAGCCAGCACACCTGTGGAGAGGACCCCAAATGGAACCAGCCATGGCAGGCCAACCAATGCACCAGAGGTTAAGCCTAAACTGACTGTGGACGCAATCAGTCGATTCCGGCTTTCATTGTCATTATGCTCCGGTGGCGTAGCCAGCGCAAGTTCTGTTGCCTCAGATGAAATCTTTGTATCTTTTGCCATGAGTGCGGTTAGGGGTGGCGGTTTGAGCGTGGGGAATGCCTTTTGTATGGACCCCGATACAACCCCTACTGAGGTAAGTAAGACACTACCTATATTAAACATAGTATGTTTTTCCCTGTCTTAACATAATAATTTGTCGAAATCTTATACCGATTGCTCGGACAATTGGCATAAATTTAATCCAAGAGTGTGACAGCGATCATCTATAATTCTAATCGAGTACTGTCTATCCTATACATTGGAACAATCTGTTTTCTCAAAACATGTATCGTTTTAATATTGATCATTTAAAATTGCGGCCATCACACACTCATCGGTCGAATTAGCCGCTGTACGGAATGAATCTGGTAAGCCAATTTGCAAACCAACATATAAGCTCAAAAATATCGTCAATAGTTCTGGTGGTACACCAATGCTATGCGCAATGGGTCCGCCAAATAAAACCAATTCTCCCGGAATTCCAGGGACACCATAGCCAATGATAATCACAATTGGTAAACTGAGCAAAAGATGGAGAAAAGAGATATCCAACCCCATCATCGCTGCAACCATACCTGTCATCAAAAATACATTGATCATGGTCCCGTTAATATTGAGGATTGACCCTGTACCCACGACAAACTGGCGAACCTCATTACGGATTTGTGGGAAGATGGTTTTGACAAGATAGAGATTGAGCGGGGTTGACAATGCTTCCGATGATGTTGCCCAGAGTAATGGATAGATGCGTACCCAATATTTTGAAAAGTAATCTCGCAGAGAAAAACTAGGCATCCGACGTTTTGCAAGAATCAACAACCCAATTTGCCAGAACCCGCAGACAATCCCTGTGGCAAGCGCACCCGATGCATATAAGGCAATCATCCCCCATGATGTTGAAATATCAAATGGGATTCCTGCAAAGTTCACGATATTCACTTGGGTTGTACTTGTTGTCGTCCCCAACTCTTCCGTAAGAATTGCCGGCAAAATGGTGACATAGGCTCCGATACCCAACATAAAAAACGGAATGAGTGGGATAATCAATCGCCCCACATATTCGACCCAATCCACACCTCTTGAAAGAAAGTTTGCCAATAGCGGAACACGCATGGCAATGACAAATACAATGATTGAGACATAGATTGCATAAAAATAGACACTATTGGTGAGCATCCAAGCCAATGAGGTCAATGACTCGGTGATGGCGCTGGTGAAATTCGATGTTGAAAAAAACCAAGGAAACCCAAACAACAAGGTGGTCGCAATCACTGCATAGAGACAAGCAAGTATGCGAACGCCGACAAACCACCGTAGGGTTGCAAAGGCAAATTTGTTGCCCGACGAATCTTGGTTCGAGAACATTTTAATTAAGGTTGGTGTAAGAATTAAGAAGATAACAACGGGCGCAATGTAGCTATAACTGTCTATAAACGTTTCGATGATATTGCTAACTGAATAGGCAAACGGCTCGGATATCCGTGCTATACCAATACCCATTAGAAAGAATAGGACAGACAGCCAAGGCAATATACGTTCTATCAATGAGAATAAGGGGTCAAAAGATATCTGTCTTCCAGTAAGTTTTCTTTGTGGCT
>JBCCFC010001304.1:0-3681 GCA_039029935.1 Chloroflexota bacterium | reverse complement strand
GTGCCACCCCGCCCTATGTCACCTAAACCAGCACGACCCAAAATTATCTCTCAAATTGATGATGATGGTGATGAGACTGAGCCAGCCATCGGCTTCGATTTTTTAGAACAAAATCGTGATATCTTTGCTGTGCAAGATTTTCCACCGCCAATCTTTCGTGAGCGCAATGTTTCTGTCCGAGAGCTAGAACGCAGCCGATTTCCACTTACTGAAACAACCTATCTGGCCATTGGCGGTGGATTGGGTAGTTTTACATGGGTAAATCATCTCTTGGTCTTTGGTGCAGATCCAAGAGATATTGTCTCTGTCGGCTTTGAACCCAAGCCTTATGGTCGCTATCGTCGCCTCAGCCGTTATTCTCAAATTCCAGAATATGAGCGAATACGATCTTGTTCGGATTCCTGCCCCGATAATCTTTGGGGCTGGCCGGGGTATGCGGTGCGCGAAGCATGGCATGAGTTTAAACGGGGTTCTGTGCTGACATCATTGAAACTACTCTGGCAGATTGCGGGAGAGCCAACATTTCATGAAACCTATACACCGATATCAGGGCGTGTTTTTGCATCCATAGATCGTGAGGCCGAGCGCATTGGCTGGAACAAAATCTGGCGTCCTGGACGCGTCAAAGCCATTCGCAAAACCGATGATGGTCGCTATGTCGTCGCCTATTCCCAAACAGGTGACTTTTTTAGTCAAAATGATGTGCATCGGCTGATGATTGCTAAGTATGTACACGTTGCAGTTGGTTATCCTGCCATTCGTCTACTGCCAGACCTCTATGAATATCGAGTGAAGACCCAAGATTTTAAACGTGTAGTTAACGCCTATGAAAAACATGATCATGTCTATGAACATCTAAAAGGCAAAGGTGGCGTTGTGCTTGTACGTGGTCGTGGGATAGTGGCCTCACGTATTTTCCAACGGCTCTATGAAACGAGACACTACAACCCCAATATCTCTATAATACATCTCATGCGTTCGCCTGTGACTCAAGGGGCCGTCTATGAACGTTCGCAGCGGTTGACCGAAAATCATTGGGAATTTCAACCCTTCAATTGGCCCAAAGCCTGCTGGAGTGGAGATTTGCGCAAACTTTTAGAAGATGCAACCGATGCCGAACGGGATCAACTTCTGACCGCTTGGGGTGGTACAACCACGTCAGATCGAAACGATTGGCGTAAGATTATCTCATCGGGTTTGCGCGAAAGCTGGTATCAACAACGTTTTGGCGATGTTAAGAAGGTCGAATATGACCGCAACAGAAATGTTCTCATCACATCAATTCATGGTCGCGGCCATATCCAAGGCCAGACAGAACTAGAATCGGATTTTATTATTGATGCAACCGGATTGGAGTCCAACATCGACGCCCATCCACTCCTGCGTGATATGATGAATCATTATAAGCTACACCGGAACCCACAGGGGCGTTTTAAAGTGCGTAATGATTTTGAAATAGACCGGATGCGTAATGACGATGGTCGCATGTATTCCAGTGGTGTGATGACACTAGGCGGCCCTTATGCGCCAGTTGACAGTTTCTTGGGTTTACAATACGCTGCATTACGCTCTGTCGATGCCTTGGTTGGTGCTGGTGCGCCCGGACTACGATATTTAGACGGACTATTATCATTGTGACAATGGCTCCGCTGGGCGAGAGGAGTTGCACCGTGACACCAACGTTATATGGCCGCTGGCAGACTCGCATTTTGCTATTAGCCACTGTGGGGTTTATGATTTCAATTTTTCTGGGCTGGCAATATGACACATATGAATATAGTGTACTGATTATTCTGCTACTCTATGTCATGGGCTTTGGCGTTGCGTGGGATATCGTCTATGACTACATTCAAACGTTTCGTTGGGACCATGACTGGCCGCCCATGTATCAACTTTTTGCAGGTGTCTGGGAAGCCGCCTTTTTATGGGGATTAATTCAGTGGAAGCAGTTTTGGGAATTTGCTGGATTTACTGGATTGCCTGGCGTACCGGATGAATTAACATTTGGGCAATTTATCTTTCACTATTCATGGGTCTGGTTCTTCACCTTTTTGATGACACAAGGCCCGATGCGGATATTATCCCCGCGTTGGCGCTATCGTGGTGGTGAGTGGCTGTAGTTTAGACCTTCGGGAGGTGTCTGTCGATAGTTCAGACATATCTAAACTTCCCTAGACACCTCCCGAAGGTCTTGCCCCAAAAAGCTTAAATAGCCTACCCAGCTTTCTATCTTCACACAACCAAGCTCTTCAAATCTGTTCATCTGTGCTATAATCAACGGACAAAAATAGTGGATTCTGTACTGACGGTGAAAGGATCAACACATGCACACACAACCAGACCAACGCCCAGACCCCATCTCCGAGCGTATCGGCTTGGGCATGTTTACCGACCGCGAGAAAGAGATGGCCTCACTCATGAAATGGGTTGATTTGGTGGAGCAGAAGGTCGGGCGTAGTCGTGCGCTGGTGTCCCATCGGCGGCATGGTAAGACCGCGCTGATGGAGCGGCTGTATAATATTCTCTTTCGGGCAGATCGTAATATCATGCCCTTTTATTTTGAGATTGATGATGGCATCCACAAAATATGGATTAAAGAATTGGCGGAGATGTATTTTTATGCATTTATCCGTCAATTCTTGGCCTATCGGACGCGTGATCCAGAGTTGGCCTTTGGGAAAACGTGGTCCCCAGAGTCTCTTTATGAAATCGCTGAACAGGCTGGCGAAACAGCGATCATGGAAGAGATTGACTGGTGGGAGAGAGTCGATAGCGTTAGCGATGTGATCAAAGTCCGCGAAGTGATGCATAGAATGGCGCATTCAATGGCTGACAGGACGGGCTTAAGCATCATCGTCATGTTTGATGAGTTCCAGCGGCTCAACCGCGTGGTCTATCAGGATGAAGCCTGCACCCGCCCCTTTGAACGCTATACCGATTCTTTCTCCACCGCTGCCGAGTCCTCGCGTGCACCGATGTTGATTGCTGGCTCAGAGGTGACGGTATTGACACAGGAGGCACTGTGGGGATCGATGTTGGAGCGTGTTCATGCACGTCATATTGGCCGGCTCCCGATTGCTGGGGGAGCCGCACTTGTGAACAAATTTGCGAAACGACATAGGCTGGAGATAGACCTGGATGTCGCCTACACCATCAGTCGTCTTGTGGATGGACATCCCTACTATATTTGGTGTCTCTTCCACAGCGAATGTGATGACGCTGACCTGACCAGTGAAGAAGGGGTGAAAGAAGTATTAACATTTGAAGTGGAAAATCGGTTGGGACATATCCATAAGTTTTGGCATTATCACTTTGGACAGCATATGAAAACCTTTAACCTGCCCCATGTGCGTAAGATGATTTTTTACCTAGCGCAATATACCGAAGAAGAAGTGCGCGTAGAAAAGATACAAGCGGATTTGGACCTGCCGATTTCGGTTGATGAAACCAATGAGATACTGCAAAAATTAATCTGGTGTGATCTGGTGATTGAGAATGGCGACCGCTTTTATAGCGGGCTATCCGACCCACTATTGGCACGGGTACTCCATATCCAGTATAGCTGGGAAATTGAGCAACTGACACGCAAAGAGGTTATCAAAAAGATACAAGCAGAATGGCAGGACCGCAGACGGCGCCTGGTCCGGATTCTCGCCGTAGATTCCGGCGAGTCCGCGGGCG
>JBCCFC010001303.1:0-3691 GCA_039029935.1 Chloroflexota bacterium | reverse complement strand
CTCAAAAATATTCACGAATTAAGAGGGGCATTTTTCCCAAAAAATAAATGCTCTCGTGCTTTGCTTCATTTGACTTTTGGCTTTCCCGACGAGAGCAAATACTAGAACCAAGGGCCCTTTTCCAGACGGTTTTCCAGAATCCAGGCATTCTAGGAATCACCTGGTTTCTTTCTAGAAAACATAGGTTCACTGTCCACAGACTCGAAGGATTCTAGAACGAAATGACCAAAAAATCAAGTGTTTCGTTCCCGATGAAAATGTTGTTGTTACGGCCAAGACGCTATTAACAGCGACTAGCCATGTTGTTGTTGCCAATGATTTCCAGAGTGGAACACCGTGGCACTATCCTAGCGCAGAGTGGAATTGGGACTCAGCGAAAGCCAATGGGATGAGTATCTACTTGCCACTCAAGCAAGATGAATGGAAACGCCAATTTTATACGGCAGGCAATCTTAAATTTGCCGAAAAAACGGGCTGGGACGAATTTCTTGAGATATATTGGGATGGATACAGCACACCTGACGACCTCATACCCCCTGAGCGCTGTAATCAGGGTACAGCAAACTGTCGAGGATTGGGTTCGCCCTTAACCATGAGTCCCGAAGTCACAATTGCGCCAGAGATAGAGGTCATAAATGGGGAAATCATTACTCGCCCTATCCGTATACAGGCTGGTGGAACCGTGACTGCCCCCATCAAGTTTACGGCTGAAAATGTGACCCGTTTTGAAATTCATCTCTCTGAGGACAGTGCCTGTTTGACACCTGAACGGGTGCTCTCCAATGCCCCAAACACGTTCAAGGTGAACCTTAAGTCAAGAACAAGGGATTCTATTAAGTTCAGTCTTGAGAGCAAAGAACCTATCTCGCTCACATTGACCAATGACGCATTGGCTTCCGTTGTCTTTACCGCTTGTAATCAACTGAACACGATGAGCGAAATCGTCCCGATTACGTTTGAGCCTGCAAAGTTTGAGTATGCCGACGGCAAAACAGAACACCTAACAGAACAGAATGGGTTGGTTGAGATATTCAAAGGGGCAGTCCTCTATGTGGACAATGCACAACTAACAATACCTACTGGCTTGACACGCACATTGACCATCATGTTAGACACGACCGCGACACCTGCCAATGGTGTCCAGATACATGGACAAGTTGCTCCGAACTACTTGCAGATTGTCGATACCCAAGTGGTGACGAATGTCTTTGCGGAAGTAATTCGTTCACCCGTCTTTAATACGACAACAGGTGTGTTCACCCTTGCAGTTGGTCAGTTGGGCAAGACAACCGCAGATAGATTCCCTGTGCTAACAATGGATGTCCTGCCTGTACAACCAACAGGCAGCGATGGCACGACGATTATGTTTTTGTCTGACCACCCCGCTACAGACATCAGCGGTCCATCCGGCTCGGTGATGGGTGAGGCAAGAGATGGCCTGTTCTATATTGCAGAGCCAATCAAGCTGATTGGCAATGTAGGCTCGTATAACTGGAGCGAAAATGTAAACCTCGAATTCTACGATTCGGATACAAGCATGTTGGTCTACAGCACAACGGTGACAACAGATGACGCAGGCCAATTTACCGTAACACACATCTCATCAGGCACCTATGATATTCATTTGGATGGACAGCAGACATTACGAGTGATTGAGAAGGCGGTTGAGTTATTCCAGTTGACAAACATCTATACCTTATCGCCACCACTCAAAGGTGATATTAATGATGATAACCAAATTAATATCGCGGATTTTGGGATTTTGAGTGATCCTGATACATGGCATCTAACGGTTGCGGACAATGGTTTCAATCCTGATGTGGACCTCAACAAAGATGGTGCTACTGACATCGAGGACGTTGGTTTGCTGTCAGGCAACATCTGGGAGGAATCACCCTCCATCGCTAGACTCAACGACCGACTACGACCTGTTCATACGACTACACCCATGACAGATGCTGCCCATCTCGATTTTGGTGAAGTCATTGACGGTGAGGGTGGAGGACGGCAAACCATCACACTCTATGTCAATCCCACTGGTGAAGATGTCAACGGCGTCACCGCCCATCTTGCGTATGACCCGACCGCCATAACGCATATCGAAGCCATCATACTGGATAGTCTACCTGAGGAGTTCAATAACGACATTAATACGGAGACAGGTCGTATACTGTTGAGTGCGGGTATCCTTGGCGAGACAATCACGGATCGGTTCGCCTTTGCGACCTTGGATGTGCAATTGCGAGTAGGTGTGACCGAAACAGTGATTACACCGATTATGAATGAATTTCCAGAGACAAAAATCGTTGGGCCAAGGGGCAGTGTCTTTAGTCATGCCGAAAGTATGACGTTGACAAATACAATAACGACTCCCACAAATATTTATCATATTTATCTCCCAATCGTTCGTCGGAACGCGCAATAACGACCAAGAAAACCACTTCGACATCATTCAGGGATATCTCCTCAATATTCTGGGGTAAATCGTAGGGGCTTGATATATCAAGCCCCTACTAGACCCGATTTATTGAGCAGATACATTCAAGGTCAGTATGTGACATGCTGACCCGACATTCAAAGAATAGGTATTCAATACGTTACTTGTTACCATGACTGGCAAATCTGAGCAGATACACTGGACTTGCACGAGTATTTGCCAGCCATGTTTGCCCACGTTATTTGGTCCCATTCTAGGAGGAAAAATTTCATGTCTATTTATTCTTTGGATACCCAAGCACGAAAAACACTTATCCACAGTACAACACAATCATTGGGTATCATCGGTTTGAGTATGACTATCGCAATAGTACTTCATCTCATCTATCATATTCCAGCCTATGCACAGCCTATTTTACAGGACTATGTGCTGTATAGCACCAACGCAACACAAATTCAGGTTGTCCCGCTCGTCACAACAGGAATACCCGACCTTACGACTGGTATAACGGTGACAGCTTCCGCCTCTTGTGAAAGCGATTTGGCATTGCCCGCCTATAGTAAAATTCTACCTGTCACGGGTGAGTGGGTTACCATTTGGCATTGGGACGCACCCTGTTATTCACGCTTCTCTGCCAACAGCAGTGGTGGCTATGATGAACAGCCGCTAGGCACTTGGCCAGCAGATTGGGCGATTCGTGGTGTCGATGATGTAGATGAGGACGGGTTGGATGACCTGTTGTTGGGACACAGAGTGTCGCCCAGTGGTGACAGCGATTATCAATATCGTGTGGCACTGGGGCAACCAGACGGTAGTTTTGGTTTTAGTGCAACACCTGTCACCTATGCAAACAATCAATGGGCATCACAGTTGATGCTTGCAGACGCAAATAATGATGGCAATTCTGATATTGTCTATTTCAACTTTAGCTCTGGCGGTACACACAATACAACTCTGCAAATGCATGTAGGCAATGGCGATGGGACATTTAATACAACACCTCAGCCTGTCTTTATAAGCCCTCACGGTGCAAATGGTATTGCTTTTGCTGATTTTGATGAAGATAACGATTTGGATATTTATCTACCACCGGATGATGATGTCAGCGATATGGGGCAGTCTCATTTTGCATTGAATATTGGGAATGACTATTTGTTACAAGAATCTTTGGATTTTCGACCCAGTGATGAAGACGGTACAAGCGGTACGTTTTGGCTTTTTCGATCATTTCCGGAAATGATGCTGGTGCTTTTG
>JBCCFC010001302.1:0-3696 GCA_039029935.1 Chloroflexota bacterium | reverse complement strand
CGCCCAAATACGCGTGTTTGGGCGACCGCAAGGGTCGAGAACCCTCTGGGTGTCTACAATCCCACTAAAGGACGAAGAGCCGAAATAGTGAGAGGCGATTTTACATCGTGCAATTATCACAATCCAGCATGTTACAAACCGTTGCATCCTACACCCCGCCCCTACTCTTGCGGTCTGTTTTAACGGCATCGGACATCCTGCCAACGCCCCAATCGGCCTCTGTACAGGGTTTCCAGGCGGCCATTCTTTTTGCCGACGTTTCTGGGTTCACCGCGCTGACAGAATCCCTTGCCCTGAAAGGTGCTGAAGGCCCCGAAGAGATTACACGCTTGCTCAATGCCTATTTTGTGCGCATGATCAGCATCATTGAAAGCGAAGGGGGCAGCGTTGTCAAGTTTGTGGGCGATGCCTTAACCGTTGTATTCCCTGCTGACGAGGTGTTTGCCGAGCATGCAGCCCACAAGGAGGACAGTTTATCACAAGAAGCTAGGCAGCAACCGAGATATCCTCGTCCCTACCAAGCATTGAGTATTGCTGTCCGTCGCGCCCATCAAGCTGCAGAGACGATGCAGGACGCTATGAGCGAATTTTCGCAGATAGATACCAGCGTTGGGACGATTGCACTGGGCATGAAAATTAGTATTGGTGCAGGGAATATTTTAGCAATGGAGATTGGTGGCGAATTAGAGCGCTGGGAATACGTCATTGCAGGGGACCCAATTCGTCAAATTTCAATTGCGGAAAAGCAAGCGCAGAGTGGCGAAATTATTCTCAGCCCTCGTGCCGAAAAATTAAACTATCCCTACCAATTGGTTCCAGCCCCACTCAAATCCTATGCTGACGTTTTGGCGGATTATTTTGCGGAGCAAGCGCAGAGCCACTCTCGCGAATCGTTAGAAACCATCCAGCGTCATTTGGAATCTCACCTCAGTGCGTTTTTGCCCGCTTCGGCAGCACAACGCCTGCGTGAATCCATGCGTGATTGGCTGGCAGAGTTGCGTCTTATCAGTGTACTCTTTATCCGTTTAAGTGGCATTGAGTATGTTGATCTACAAGCAGCGCGTCAAACCCAAGAATTTCTACAGACTGTCCAAAAAATTACCTATCAGTACGAAGGGAGCGTGAACAAACTCTCTGTTGATGACAAGGGGACGACGTTGTTGCTTCTCTTTGGCATGCCTCCTTTTGCTCATGAGGATGATCCAGAACGTGCGATCAGTTGTGCGCTCCAAATTTGTGAACACTTTGCCAATACGTCATTGACTGTCTCTGGTGGGATTGCCACAGGACACATTTTTGCAGGACCTGTCGGGAGCCCAACCCGCCGTGAATACACGGTGTTGGGTGACGCCGTGAATCTTGCCTCGCGTATGATGACAGCAGCGGGCGATTATGAGGTCTACTGCGATCATAATACCTATCGTGGTGCCCAAGACTATATTGAATTTAATCACCTTCCGCCCATGCGCGTGAAAGGCAAAACAGGATTGGTCCGCACCTATCAGCCACTCGGTCTATCACAAGAGTCCGAAAATACTGTCAGCAGTTGGGCTGTCGATGCACCAGAGACACCGTTGATTGGTCGTCAGGATGAAATCGCGATATTGACAGGAGCATTGGACGCGATCAAAAAAGGCAAGTCCGGCATTGTCATCATCGAAGCAGATGCGGGTATTGGCAAATCACGCTTGGTAGGTGAGTTTGCACGGATTGTGCGGCTCTATAGTCTGCCACTGTTACTGGGTGCGGGAAGAAGTATTGAACAAAGCACGCCCTATCGGGCATGGCGTGATATTTTGATGGGGTATCTGGGGCTTGATGTGAACAACACTCACGAGGAGATGGACGAGACGCAGTTGCAGCGACAACGGCGCGCCCAAGCAATGGAGTTACTCACAGAGATGCTCCCAGAGCAGGCCATGCGCTTTCCCCTGCTCAACGATATTCTCAACCTCGACATTCCCCAGACGGAGTTTACCAAGGCTTTGGACCCAACGCTACGCCAACAGAATCTCAACATGTTGTTGCTGAACATGTTTGAGGCCTGGACGGACGACCAGCCGTTGTTACTTGTCATCGAGGATGCACACTGGCTTGACAGCCTTTCATGGGAAGAGATTACCTCGGTGGTTCGCACATTGTATGAAGACAACCGCCCGATGCTGTTGGTGATTGCCACACGCCCGCTACAATCCAATACACCAGCGGACCAACATCTCCAGGCGCTGCGACGGCTTGACATCACCTCAGATATTCATCTAACAACCCTCAGTTCAGATGAAATTGTCCATCTGGTTGAAACACGCCTAGCACTGCCAGTGGGGACATTACCGCCAGAGTTGGCCGATCTGGTGAAGAAACGGGCCGAGGGCAACCCATTCTTTGCAGAAGAATTAGTCTTTATGCTGCGTGATCAAGGTATTCTCACAGTTGAACCCGCCAAATCACCAAATAAAAACATTGCTCGACAAAACAAATGTATCATTCATCAGTCACTCTCCGAATTACAACAAACATTACCCGATACAATCCAGGGTCTGATCATGGCACGTATCGACCGCCTCCCCCCTGAGCGACAATTCACCCTCAAAGTTGGCTCGGTGATTGGGCGCACCTTTGCCTATCAAGCATTAATTCATATCATCCACAAGCACTCGACGATGGACGACAACGAGACGCGCCATCATCTCGATGAACTGGCAAAACTTGATCTGACACCGTTGGATGCGCCTGAACCCGAGTTAACCTATATTTTCAAACATATTATTACCCAGGAAGTCTCCTATCAAACCTTGCTGTACGATCAACGAAGACAACTCCATCGTTCTGCCGCCGAATGGTATGAGCAGACCTATGCCAGCAATCTGACGCCGTACTATCCGCTGTTGGTCTATCACTATCACCAAGCCGACGACGACGAACGTGAATTATACTATGTACAATTGGCGGGGGAAAGAGCAGCTGTGCAATATGCAAATCAAGAAGCGATTACCTACTATACGCGTGGTTTGGCCTTGGTGCCAGAAAGTGACTTTCTAACAAGACATGAAATGCTATCCGCTCGTGCCGAAATTTACGGTTTGCGTGGCATGCGCGAGGAGCAATGGCAAGACCTACAAGATGCCTATGCTTTGGCGGAAGAGCACGATAACGATGCGCTTCGTGCGCAGGCGATTCTCCAGCAAGCCGAGTATTCGCTAACTGTGAGTGACTATGGTACAGCGATTGAAATGAGTCAGAAGGCGATTGCGTATGCCGAACGATTTAACGATGATGTGATGCAGGCGGAGGGTTATTTTATTTGGGCGCAGGCACTGCAAGAACTGTCAGACTTTGAAACTGCACAAAGAACACTCAAAACAGCCTTAACATTTATATATAGAGATGAAGATCGAATACTAAAAAGCGAAATCCTGCAAGAACTAGGAACCTCTTACCGTGAATTAAGCGACTACCGAAACGCAGAGCGTCATTACCAACAATCATTAGAAATTGTTCAAGCTGTAGGTGATCTAAGAAGAGAGTGTATTACTCTCAGCAAAATTGGCAGTATTTACTCAATTCGAGGCGAAAATGAGCAGGCAAAGCAATATTTTCAACAAGGATTTTCAATTGCACACGAAATTGGCGCATTGGCCCACGAGTGTGAATTATTAGGAAGTTTGGGTTCAGCATACTATGTTGATTCAGATTATG
>JBCCFC010001301.1:0-3701 GCA_039029935.1 Chloroflexota bacterium | reverse complement strand
CCATGAGGCGGTATATGGTACACCTGTGCGCACACCACTAGGGGGGACACCCCGGAGCTACTGCTTGGGGTGGAATTGTATTAGAGCTCAACGTAGGGAGGCGCCTCGTTGGCGGTCTTGATTGGCTTCCCGCTCTTTTTTCGCACAGCCTTCATATACCCCCTGCGTACCTTATTGGATGGGGTTGAGCGTGTCAATGCAGGTGAACTGGATGTGACGTTAGAACCCAAGTATACGGATGAAATTGGACAATTAACCCACTCATTTAACCGCATGGTGGCGTCTGTGCGGCAGAGCCAAGAGGAATTGGCCGAGATCAATCTCAATCTTGAAACCCGTGTCCATCAACGGACTGAAGAGTTAGTACAGGCCAAAGAGGTTGCCGAGATTGCCAACCGCGCCAAGAGTACCTTTTTGGCAAACATGAGCCATGAATTGCGGACGCCGCTCAATGCGGTGCTGGGGTATGCACGCTTGCTGCAACGGGAGACAGGCGATGTGTCCCAACAGCCACGCCAACTCAAGACCATTGAGCAGAGTGGCGAACATTTACTAACGCTTATCTCAGACATTTTAGACATTGCCAAAATCGAAGCAGGGCGAATTCAGCTTCAGCCCACGACCGTCTATATGCCCACATTTCTCAATCAGATTCAACAGATGTTGATCCTGCAAACGCAAGAAAAGGGTCTACAGTTTGTCTACCAGCCCGATGATGACCTGCCCGCTCACCTACACGTAGACCCCAAGCGGCTGCGCCAAGTGCTGCTCAATCTGCTAGGGAATGCGGTCAAGTTTACGGACGTAGGGCAGGTCCGCTTCTCCGTATGCCAACTGGCAGAAACACGTGCGAATATTTGTAACCTACGCTTTGACGTGGAGGACACAGGGATAGGGATTGCACCAGACAAGCTCCCCTCCGTGTTTAAACCCTTTGAGCAAGCTGGCTCGACGCGTGAGGGCACGGGGTTGGGCTTGACGATTAGCCATCATCTGGTCCAGTTGATGGGTGGCAAGATGGGGGTCACCAGCCAAGTCGGTGCGGGGTCCACTTTTTCTGTGGAGATTGCGTTTGATGTCGTCGAGATGACTGATTTTTTGCTTGACGAAGAAGCAACGCGTACACGAGTGCCTGTGGGCGTGGTAGGTGATACACCGCCGATTTTGGTGATTGATGACGTGGACGTCAACCGTGTCTTGCTCAAGGATATGCTAGAGCCATTGGGACTGGAGGTGCATGAAGCAACAGATGGGATTTCTGGACTTGCCAAAGCGCATGAATTGTTTGGCTCAGAACCTATGTTACAGAATCGCGGCGTGATTCTGATGGACTTGGTGATGCCGGGGTTATCTGGCTTTGAGTTGACGCGCCAGATTCGTGCACAAATTCCCCGTGCAGACCTCACCATTATTATCGTATCGGCCAGTGTCTTTAAGGAGGACTATAGCCGCAGTGAGGAGGTGGGCAGCGATGCCTTTTTAGATAAACCCATTGATGCAGCCCAACTCTATCACTTGCTGGCGCAACATGCGGGCATTGAATGGCGTTATGAAGAAAACAGCGATGATACGACACCAGAATCATCTACAGAATCGGTTACACTGTCCCAAACCCGTCGTGACAACCAACAATATCCATCCGTGTCAGAATTGAGGGAACTGCAACAACATGCCTTGATGGGTGATATTCGGTCGATTAAACAATTTGTTGACGACTTACCCTCATATCAGGTAGAATTAACACATTTCATAGAGCAGTTACAAACTTATATTGATCGATTCCAAGTGCAAGAAATTCAGCAATGGGTTGCTAGTTTACTTGAAGAAACACAGCTTGAAGAAACACAGCCTCACGAAATAGGAAAGATCAAGTGGTGAAAACGACCGCATTGTATTGCCTCTTTTGCGTCACAAACATCCCATGTCCGTCCCACGTTGATTGCCTACAATACAATCATTCTGTGTCCATTCGATACAGCAGCAACCATTGAGGACCATACGCGGCTATGCCATCTTTTTATTTTTCACAAGAATCCATCTTTTTTATCTATAACATTATTTTTCTAGCGTTATTATTTGTCTATTATCTACGCCTTCCGAATAAGTCGTATATAAGCTGGGTAATTATCGCTGGCGCCAGTGCCATCGGTGTTACGCTTTTGCTCGGATTTATTATCATTACGACTGTACCTCGTATATTCCTATACACGCTACAAGCATGGCAACATCTTTTTACGCTCTATGGCATGATTGCTTTGCTCCAATTTTTGTATATCTTTCCATCACCAAGACCCTACCTCCAAGAGACAAAGCCTTTTGTCCAAATTTCATATGGGATTGCAGCGGTAATCACTGTTGTCCTCATTATTGCCTCGATTTGGGGGACATTGACACAGATAACGTGGTTGTCCAATGGGTTACTCAGCCTCATTCTACTATGTATTGTGGGTAGCTTAGTGGTCCTCGTCCGGCGCTTGCAGGCCGACTTGTGGCAACCCTCTGGACAAAGACGTTTTTGGACGATGAACTGGTTGATGACACCGCCGACGCTGATTGCCCCGCATCCAAAGAATTCCATCGCCGCGCTTGTAAGCCTCACATCTGCGATTCTTCTCTTGTTGCTCCCGATCAGTAGCATTGCTTTGCGGAATGCGGGCATGTTGCCCAATGACAGAATTGATCAGATCGATTTCCTTTTTATAAGCATCACAATTTTCCTCGTCACTCTGACACTCATCAACTACACACCAGAGCGAACCACGATTTTGATCAAGCTCGTTGGCATTGGGCTGCTGACCATTATGATTATTATCAATAGTCTGATATTTTTTCTGATGCCCCTGATCCGAGATGCCTATGAGCCAATGCATATCATGGCTGAACAACAGCAAATACGCTTTACGCCCGTGCAAGAGGCAACCACAGAAATCAAATACAGTGTTGACGTCGTCTCCACAGAGAGAAACAGTGGCTCGATTCTCACCGAACGCCCCCATACGACGCACATGGATGAGTCAGGGCAATCATCTCTGGGCAAGCCTCTTTCCTTGGGCAATGAACAGCATAGACAGATTGCATTGCCATTTGAGTTCCCTTTTTATGGCGATTTGAAGCAGTATCTCTTTATTTCTGACAATGGCTTTGTCACATTTGATCATCCATCTTCATATGTCCGATTCCGGATGCATCGACAACAGACAATCGCCCCACTCATGATAGACCTGAATCCCGAAAAAGGGGGGGATGTTTTTGTCCAGCAAAGCCAAGAAAAAATCACGATGACATGGTTTCAACTGGTGAGCGATGCCACAGAAGAGCCAAACACATTTCAGCTCACGCTATATGTGGATGGTCGCATCGAGTTTTTCTATGCACAGCTAAACCTCAACTATACATATCTCAATTTTGAGAATGCTCTGCACCTCATTGGTATTTTGCCGGGCGATGGGTCAATCCCGCCACCTTCTATCCGTTTTACCGAACAACTCCGTCATACGGGCAATGTCAATGAGGCAATTGTAGAGAACTTTGTGCTGGACTACCAGACATACCTACACAGACAAATGTGGCCGATTGCGCTGGTCTTGCTGGGAACCATGTTGGCGGTCTTGATTGGCTTCCCGCTCTTTTTTCGCACAGCCTTCATATACCCCCTGCGTACCTTATTGGATGGGGTTGAGCGTGTCAATGCAGGTGAACTG
>JBCCFC010001300.1:0-3703 GCA_039029935.1 Chloroflexota bacterium | reverse complement strand
GTCAGCTAGCTGACCCGCTGACCCGCTGACAAGCTATATAATCACAAAAAGAGTAAGAGCAGTTCATGTCCATCTCCATTTATTTTGAAACACCTGTCATCAACGGCTATCCACTTACCATAGATGCGATTGTTGGTGCTGTATTGATGCGTGTGTTTGGCACAACATCACAGCCAGATTTATTGGCCGCTAAGATAGAGATTCACCAATTAATCGTCGATACGGCCTACCAGCATTGTCGTTCTGAGAACGATTCTGGCATCACCGACCGTCTTGCCCTGCGGTTTACTATCGAGCCAATATCAGAAGATGCCCCGAACGATGCAACATTGATACTGTGGATGGGGCTAAACAAATCAGGGCGCACACAAACACTCTCGATTCCGCTGCCACACTATGCCGGGGACCCGGAAGGTGACGCCGCCGAGCTATCATCGGGGATGGGACTGTCGCTGGCAAAGCAGTTGATGGATGAAGTGCATTATGAGCCAGAGAGCGGGCGCAACCGTTGGCAGCTTGTCAAAAAGTTGGAAAGTAGCGTTGAGGATGGCGAGATTTCCACTGAGATAGCGGAACTGCTGGGCCGGACATTTCAGCTTGAACTGCCCGCCACGCACCGCTATCTCAATGTGATGGGTGAGTTCCTTGTGGCACTGTTATCCGATTTGCCGGAGTTGGCTGACAAAGACCGTTTGGTGGCAGTTGTGCAGTTGGCCGTGCAAGAAATTTGTACCAACATCGTGGACCATGCCTATGCGGGTGATTTTGACCACACACGTGAGAACCAGATTTGGGTGACAATTACACTAGAAGAAGACACCGATGACCCCAACAGCGCAGCCAAACTGGTCATATCAACACGCGATTCGGGCAAACACACCTTTGACATCACCACGATTCCCGATCCCTTGGGGGCATCGTTGCCGCTTGGTGGTGGCTCAGTGGGCGGCGGGCTACTCAAAGGCAGCATGTTGTTCTTTGTCAGCACCACCATTGTCAACGGTGGCAACTATCTCTTCAACCTAATTTTGGGGCGTTGGCTGGGGCCAGCCGCGTTTGCTGATCTCAATCTCATCATCACGCTCTTCCTTGTTGTCTCCTTTGTCACGGCAGGCTATCAACAGACGGCGGCAAAATTCTCGGCCATCCATCACGCCAATGGGGACGACAACCTGCTGGGTGGGCTACGTCGCTGGCTGGGGCGTAATGCGTGGATCGTTGGCACAGTCGTCATGCTCATTTTAGGCGCAGGCGCACCCTTCTGGCAGACTACGTTTAACACGGAATCTTTCTGGCCCTTTGTCATCCTAGCGGTCTCAATGCCCTTCTACTTTGCCCAAGGCATCGACCGAGGTTTGCTTCAGGGCGAAACTCGTTTTGGCATTCTTGCCTTGACCTATCAGGCCGAGATGTGGGTCCGGCTTGTCATCTCGATTGCATTGGTTGCATTAGGGTGGTCGGTTGGTGGTGCAACCATTGGCGTCTCAATCTCGATTCTGGCTGCATGGCTGATTGCACGACAGGCGGGGCGTGGTCTACCTCCCGCGCAGATGCTTGATGCGACAGAGCGGCGCGCCATTTTACTTTTTGCGGGGCCTGTCATTGTCGCTGAAACCAGCTTGATCTTGATTAATAACAGCGATGTACTCATCGTCAAGCTCTTCTTTGACTCGGCCACGGCAGGGCATTATGCGGCCCTTGCCCTAATTGGTCGCATGGTCTTCTTTGCCACATGGTCCATCGTTGTCACCATGTTCCCCGTTGTCGCCCAGCGACAGGAGCGCGGCGAAGATCACCGTTCATTGCTCTTTATCTCGCTGGGCATGGTCTCCGTTGTCTCAATCATCATCATCGGCGCAACCCTGATCATGCCCAACTTTATCGTCACGATTCTCTTTGGCGAAGCCTATCAACCGATTGTGCCACTGCTCTGGCTCTATGCCGTCGCCACCGCACTCTATGCACTGGGCAATGTCATTGTCAACTACCGCCTCTCGCTTGGCAATGGGCTGGGTACAACCTTTGCGCTGGTTGCAGGTGTGGCACAGGTGGCTGCGCTGTGGTTCTTCCACGCATCATTGGCGCAAGTTGTGCTGGTGCAGATTGCGATTATGGGTTCGTTGTTTATCGCACTGATCATATGGGAAGTCTACTTGATGCGAACCTCTACTGAGAATGCTTGAGATAACATACTACAGCGGATTTGGGAGAGGGAACGGATTTTTGTCTCCGCGCGAAAAATCCGTTCCAAAATAGAACCCTCTCATTTTCTCCTCCGTGAACCCTCTGCGCCCTCTGCGACCTCTGCGGTTAGCCCTCTTACCCAAACGCCGCCATATAAATCTTCGTGCGCTGATTCAGCACACCATAAAACGCACGCGTCTCGGCGTCAGGATGGTCACGCCAAAATGTTGCTGGAATGCCCGAATCGTTGGCAAGCGGTGCGCGGTCCCGATGTCCATAGTAGATTTGTGCGGTTTTGCGAATCGCTTGCGTGGGTCGTGTCGTCGCCGTGTGCAACACAGAAACGTTGAAGAGCGCACAAGTCCCCGCTGGACCATGTAGATCATGCACACCCCCACGCGCCAACTGTGCCTCTTTATCACTCAAAATTTCATCATCCAGCGATTCCGGTGAAATCGAAAAACAGTGGGTATCTTCGTCTACATCCGTGAAATAGGCCATCAACTGGATATAGTCCATGCGCAACGGATGTTCCGGCCAGTGTGGTTTGTCGCGATGCCAGCCCTGATTAAACTCGCCACCATATGGCCCCATGTAGCGCAACCCAATCTCGCCAAAGCAGACCGGACCGCCCATGAGTGCCTCCACCGTTGGCAAAATCTTGGGGTGGCGGATCAACTCATCAAACTTGGGCGTTGTGATCAGCGCGTCATAGTTGGTATGTTGATGATGACCGTAGGGGTGCCAAAAATAGCGGTAGGTGCTGCGATCTTCGTCAAAGAGATCGTGGAAATAGGCTAAATCAGAGCTATCTAGGACTTGGCCTAAGTTGATGAAGCCGTTTTGTTCAAAAAATTTGCGGTCTGCTTGGTTCATAATTATTTCCCTGCTTTGTCTGCTGAGTGCAATAAGAAGTTTATCGCCCCAAATAATTTTGCAATCTGTACAATCGTATAACCTTCTATATGCATGGTAAAGGTGTCACCGACTAATTTACCAAACTTCCACAATTCGCCATTGGTAACAATCCCATACACTGGAAACTCAACGTCGTTATTGACTTTTTGCGCCGCCACCAACTCTGCCAAACATTGACCCCACCCTTGTTCAAAATCGCTTCGTTTGGCTTCTACAAGCACGATGATAGGCGTTGCCAGCACCGTTTTGCCCAAGGGCGACTTGGTGGCAAACATATAATCAGGCACATCACTCAGCGTATCATTATAAGAAAAATGCCGCTGAATCCAAAAGGCATAACGTTTGTAATAGCCTTTGTAAACTTCGCGTAACGTGGGTGAGATAAGCAATTCTGAGCGCGACGCTTCCGAACTGTATACATCAATATTTTCCATATTAAAGGCCAAATCCTCTAAATAGGAGTCCGGTGGTTGAAGTTCATCCGCTACGATAAAATTTTGTTCTTCAAGTCTAATATTAAATTCAGTCTGAACTTGTGAGATATGTTTATAATCACTAAATGCCATTTTGCATAAGCCTCCCAATCTCGTCAACACTTCAT
>JBCCFC010001299.1:0-3706 GCA_039029935.1 Chloroflexota bacterium | reverse complement strand
TTTTTCTTCGCTCTCAACTTCTCTCTGGTCGTTGGCACATTTTCATGCTTAATCTCTCCCGACATTCTTTCCTCCTTCTCCAACAATCTCAGTCCCCTCTCCCTTCCTGATTTAACATACTTTGGGAATGCACCCGTTTGATCATCTGTTTGGACATTTAGCAATTGGACAAGACCCAACACCACTCCACAATCAGTATATCGTCATGCGATGGGATTTTTCCAGAGTGCAGTCACACGGCACGGTGGAACAGATTGAAACGAATTTACACCAGTGTATCAATGGCGATATCCGGGCATTTCAAATTGAAAATCGACAGCTATTACAAGAACCTATTCAGATTCATGAAACCAATGCGCTTGAAACATTCTCTTCGGCGTTGAGCGCGGTGTCTGCCTCTGGCTATAAACTCTACTTATTTATTGATGAGTATGACAATTTTGCCAATGAAGTGATGATGAGTGTGCAGCAGGATATGCTGGGTCGCTATGAGAGCTTGGTGACAGGCGAAGGGCTGTTCAAGACCTTTTTCAAGAATTTGAAGAGCTTTGGGTCGGGTCGTGGATTGGACCGTGTGTTTGTGACGGGTGTTTCTCCCTTTGTGATGAATGATGTCACCAGCGGAGCCAATGTTTTTGAGGATATCTACTGGTTTCAGGAGTTGAATGACCTCTGTGGATTTTATGAGCATGAGGTTGCCGAGATGCTGACAAGTGTGCTTGAGGAGCGCGGATTTCCGGAGACAGAGCGAGCGGCGAAACATGCAGAGGTGCTGGACTTGATGCGCACGTACTATGATGGCTCTTGGTTTACCACCGAGACGCCACCACCGCCAAAAATAGATGCCACTTTATCGCCATACACATCATCAAACTCGGCAAGCCAAACTCGACTCTATAACCCGACAATGGTCTTCTACTTCCTACGCTATCTCCAGCGCACGGGCAAATATCCCGATGAAATGTTGGATCGGAATTTGCAGGCCGACCGAGGCAAGTTGCTCTATATTTCGCATTATGCTACAGGACGCACGTTGATGGTGGATGCCCTGAATAAAGAGGCGCAGATTGCTGTGTCCAAAATTGGCACGGGCTTTGGGGCAAGAGAGATGTAATCCATTACTAATATTGCACATCTGTCAACTCTTCAGAAGCGACAAAACACATGTTTTGCCAACTTAAATGAATGTAGATATAATAGAGACTTGTATAGAAATCTCCCTTTAACCTTTCAACTTTTTTTCAAAGGAGCGTAACCATGTTTGAACGTATCGCAAACAGTTGGGAATTGATGAGGCAGAGCTTTCGCGTTTTACAGGCCGATAAAGAACTCATGATTTTTCCGTTTTTGGCAGCAATCGCCTCTATCCTCGTTGCCATCAGCTTTTTTGTACCGATGGCTCTGCTGGGTCAATTTGACCAGATTGCCAACGAAGAGGGCATCAGTGTTGTCAACGCCATCGCCTTCTTTATTTTTTATGTAATTTCCTATTTTGTCACCATCTTCTCAAACTCTGCCTTGGTCGGTGCTGCCTTGATTCGGCTCAATGGTGGCGACCCGACGGTGCGGGATGGGCTACGTATTGCCTCATCGCATGTGTCGCAAATCTTTGGCTATGCTGTAATTGCGGCCACAGTCGGGATGATTCTGCGGGCTATCGCGGAGCGCACTGGCACTATCGGCGATATCGTCGTCGGGCTGGTGGGTATGGCGTGGAGCCTAGCAACCTTCATGGTGGTGCCTGTGCTTGTCACCGAGAATGTCGGCCCTATTGAGGCCATCAAACGCAGCAGCAGTCTGCTACGCCGTACATGGGGCGAGCAGATTACGGGCAACTTTAGCTTGGGCGCCATCTTTGGCATTCTGTTCGTGGTCCTCGCCATCATCAGCGTTGTCCTCTTTGGCGCAATCGCCTCCATCGGTAACAGCGTGTTGACCATCAGCTTTGTAGCAATCATGGCCCTCGCCTTCATCGTGCTGGCACTGCTCAACTCAACACTCAGTGGCATCTACGCCGCCGCTGTCTACCAATACACAACCACAGGCAATACGGGCGATTTCTTTGACGCCAATATTGTGCGCAACAGTTTCCGACAGAAATGAGAATTCACTACACAATCTACCAAGAAGATGTAGGGACAGATTGCCAATCGGTCTGTCCCAAGCTAAACCACAGAATAAAATAGCGTGACAGATTCTTTGGAGAGTACTAAACTTGGACCATTCCGCAGAGTAATCGACCTCCCGTAGGACGGGAGGCTTTAGGAAGCCCCCCAAAGGGGGGGCGATGTGACAGGAAAGCCCCAGAGGGGCTACTTATGTTAGCAACGTCACATTGAAGACCCGTTCTTACTCATCCACGCTATCTATCAAACTTCAAAATATCGTTATCTTATCAAGATTTGTCTTGTTTTCCAGATGATATTTTCAGTTTGATTCGTGCATAGGATTGTTGAACTCGTTTTTCATAGATTCTTTTTCGTGAGAATCCGGACTACTGTATGATTCTTGCCGGGACGGTAGAACCTATGCGGGTCACTCCGCCATAGGCGGAGGTTTTATATTCATAATAAAATACCCGTTCAGCTAGCATGCCTTCGTGCTGTGCAATCGAAGTGATCGCCAATGTATGCAGCAATTTACGGATAGATGCGATGTCAGCCTTCACTACGCAAGAAATTCCTGTCGGGAGAGTACGGCTATCTGGCAAACCATCCAGCAGGGGTATTTGTATTTGCCCATTATCAGTAACTAAGTCGGTCGCATACTACAGCGGATTGAGGTTAGGGAACGGATTTTAGTCTCTGCGCACGAAAAATCCGTTCCCTGTCCCAAATCCGTTGTAGTATATCTGGGTTGCGCAGGCCAAAATCAAGAGATTGACATTCCCGCATGAATCTGATAAATTGTGTGGACAGTCAAACGTAAACGTGTGGGGTTGTGATGGTGTGGGGGTGTGATAGTGTGGGGTGTGATAGTATGTCGGTGAACTCATCAACCCTTCAACTCTTCAACTTTTCAACTCTTCAACTTTTCAACTCTTCCAAAAGGACATTGACCGATGGATTGGACAACCTTTTTTCCGATAGACATACTAACCGATATCGCAACGGTGAATGTTGTAATCATTATCATACTCGCTCTCGCGGTAGCAGCAGCAAAATTTCTGCCCCCCAACTTTATTCGCGTCAACACTTTGTGGATATTTGATTCGTTGATTACAACCCGTCCAAGTGCGACCGCTATGCTAGGTTTGAGAACTCAGCCAAGTAGTCTCAGACCTATAGGTGATGTTGCAGCAGTAACAATAATGATAGAACCACAATTCGAGGCGATGCAACGTATCGAAGAATGCCGTGAAAAACAACTGCCGAAACTAGATTTAGGCAATTTGCAGTTGACCTATGTGCCGCATGAGGTCTTTACCTTGACACACCTACATACGCTCATCTTAGGTGACTTTCAACCATATATCTATGATCAGTATCAGTTCCAGTTCCACATAGATTTACATAAAAATCAAATCACAGTATTGCCCGGCTCTATCGCAGAACTCCAGAATTTAACTCACCTGGACCTTCGTTCCAATCAACTCATCACTCTGCCCGAATCCATCGCAGAACTCCAAAATTTAACTCATTTGGACCTATGTTCCAACCAACTCACTGCTCTGCCCAATTCCATTGCAGAACTCCAAAATTTAACT
>JBCCFC010001298.1:0-3713 GCA_039029935.1 Chloroflexota bacterium | reverse complement strand
GCGACATTCAGACCCACATTGATGAGCAAATGGCTATCCATTAAAGAATTATGTTAATACCACCTGAAATGTAAGTTTGAATTCTTTTCTAATTTGGAATTGCTGACCACGTATAGATTCGATTGACTTTGCTCACGATCAATTAGTCGCTGAATCCGCTGAACGCAACGGCCATTATCTGTTTGTCAATTTAGGTTGTGAATTTATCGCCATTTGTCGTAGAATTTGCTGTGACTAATTCTTGCATAATTGCATGTTGAACCAAACCAACCACATTATGCACACCTAATCGTTTCATAACTTGAGTGAGATGATTATATGCCGTTTTATAGATGTTTCCTAGTAACTTTATGCTATCATTGAGCGTATTTCCTTTGGCAATCAGTTGCAGCACCCTAATTTTGCGAGGTGTTAAAGCGGATGGGTACACACCAAGCTGCTCGGCGGACAAGGCAAAGTTTGGGTCTGCGTAGGGTTGCCCCTGTCCTACTGTCAGCATCGCTTCCTTTAGCACCGCGAGCGAGGCACTCTTGAATACATAGCCGATTGCTCCTTTCGGCAGTGTCCCTTTTAGCAATGCCCCTTTTGTCAATATCTCTGTCACGCCAGCAAACTGGTCTTCAGCCGCAAGGATTAACAGGTGTGTCTGCGGGTGTTGTATAATTTGGGTGATCAAATCAAATTCCGCCCCTTGGGTCATACCCAATTCAAGGAGGACCATATCGGGTTGTACTATCTGTATACAATCCCATGCCTTTCGAAGGTCTGCTAACTCTGCCACAATCTCGAGCGCGGGAACATCCTCTATGATGGTGCGAATACCAACACGTACAATGATGTTTCGGTTGACCACAATGACTCGAATTTTTTTCATGTTTCCCTTTTCATCCTTTTCCATTCTTTGGGCTCTATAATCAAGAACTGCTTCACAAGTCTAAGCGAGTTGTTGAGATCGCCGATGCAGACCTCAACAACATCCGTCGGGCATGGCAATATGCTGTCAATCGCTGTGATATTGTTTTGTTGGCAAAAAGTGGTAAGTGGTTGAACAACTTGTATAGGGTCAAACTGCTCTATCAAGAGGTTGATGTGTTTACGAGTACGGCTCAGGCCTTACAACCAACAATAGAAAATGCATGGGCAAGACTTATGCAGAAGGACGGTAATCACCATGAAATGCGCACCAACCATACGCAGGAGAACGATACGCAAGACAGCGATAAACAGGACAGCGATACACAGGACAGCGATACACCGGACAGCGATACACCGGACAATGCCATTTCACAAATTGAAAGCTATCAGTATTTGCTGATCGAGCAGGCTGTTTGGTCCGCCATGTTTGGTCAATATCATCAAACAAGTCAGCGCTGCCAGCAGATTATCGAAGACATGCAGTCTCTACCTATCGACAGCCAGACCCGGCAAGAGATACAATGCAATGCTTACATGGAGTGGGGGTAGGCATTGATGATGCAGGCGGACTATCACACCGCATCGCCCAAGATCAATCATGCCCTTTCACTAGCCCAATCAACCGCTAGCACCACAAATATTGCGTTTTGTCTACATTTATGTGGAGAAATTTACTTCTATACGGCCCAATTTGGAGATGGTATTGAAGATTTTAAGCAGGCATATCGTCTTTATCAAGAGGTGGATGATATGTACAATGCCATTGGTTGTCTGCTTAGTATTGCCCAGGGACTTGAAGCATCGGGAAGTTTAGAAGAGGCCAAAATCTATATTAATATAGCAAGAAGTAATATTTTTAATTCTTAAACCAATAGGGAAGATTTGATAAGCAGTTTTAATCACATACTCAATGAAGTTGAAATGAAACAGGGGCAATTCGAAGCGATTATCCATCGTGGACAAATGCAGCTTGAATTCGCACAAAAAACACATAACCAAATACAGGCAATAGTCGAGCATCAGACGATAGGAAATGCCTATACAGGGATGGGCTTATATGACAAAGCAAAAAGTCATTACGAACAAGCGTATGAAGTCGTTCAGACTATACAATTACCTCATGTAGAAGCTTCCATTCTTGGCGATTTGAGTTATAGCTATGATGTGTTAGGAGAGCATGAGCGGGCTTGGTCTCTTTCAAAGAAATTACGAGAAATCGCCCATGAGCTTGAAGATGACGATCTTATGTTTCATGCCTATCTATCCACCGCCCACTTACAACAACGGCATGGGCAGTTCGAGCAAAGTCTTGCAAGCTATGCGCAAGCACGAGACGCCTGCCCACAGGGATATCAACACACACAGATAGAAATTACAGCGGCAATGGCCCGCCTCCATCAGCAAATCGGCAACCATGATACGGTGCAACAAGAGATAGAGGCAGTGCTATCCTATCTTGAGACAGACCCCGAAAAAATTTATTCCATGAACCCCTTCCGCACCTACCTCAGCTGCTATCATGTCCTCAACGCAAACCATGACCCACGTGCAGCGGATATCCTCAACAAAGCCTACACCATGCTCCAAGCATGGGCAGACCGCATTGAGAACCCCGAATGGCGCAGGTCGTTTTTGGAGAATGTGCCTGAAAATCGCGAGATTGTGGAGGAAGTGAAAAGGGTGAAGTTTGAAGAGTGAAGAGTGAAGGGTGAAGAATAAAAAATAAAGTTGGATGGGGGTTAAAAATTAGAGATATTTTGTCTCACCCAACATTTGTATAGAAAGAGGTTCAACCCCGAACCGATTCGTAGATACATAAAAAGCTAGCCAAGCGGCTGGCTTTTTTATATTGGAGAATTGGGTGCGCCATACAACTTCATAGCAACGGCATAGTCATTTCATGGTCATTCCATAGTTGTTCAATAGTTGTTCAATAGTTATTCAGTAGTTGTTCTTAGGCAGTACCAGAGTCAGTTCCAAGTCGTTTCATAGCTCACGAAAGCAGAGTGGGTATAGGCTGGAAGACAAGCAGTACACATCATTATCGAAGTCAACATGGTTTCATCAATCGTGGCTGCACTAGACAAAAAACATGAATGATACCGTAGAGGAGAATGACAATGATACGCGTCTTAATTGCTGATACTTATCCGGTTGTCCGACAGGGGTTGCGCCAGATGCTTGGCGAAGCGGCTGATATCTATATTGTGGGCGAGGCAGCGACACACACCGAAGTGCTCCATAAAGTGCGTGCAGTGGCCTGCCAGTTGCTGGTCATTGATGATCGGTTACTCGACAGTGTTCGCTCGCAGAACGGTGGGCTGGCCCTCCTGGCAGACTTATGGTACATGCATCCATCGCTCCAAGTGCTAATTTTTAGCATGGATACCAACAGCGAAGTGGGACTCCGCAGTCTCAAGGCGGGAGTATCGGGCTATATCACAATGGACAGTTCGACCGATGAACTGGTCAAGGCGATTCGCATGGTGGCGGATGGCCGCACATATATTAACGAAGAGATGGCAGAAGTCTTGGCACAGGTTCTCAACGAGAACACCGATGAGCCCCGTCACCGTTCTCTATCCGACCGTGAATTTCAAGTGGTTAGTTTGCTGGGCGCGGGGCAGACGCTGACAGAGGCGGCCACGACGTTGGGTGTGGGCAAGACGACGATTGCCACCTACCGCACACGCATCTTGGACAAGCTCAATTTACGGAGCAGTGCCGAGATTGTGCGTTATGCGGTGGCGCATGGGTTGGCGGGGTGAGTTAAATTTTGTTGAGCGTGTCGTGTTTTG
>JBCCFC010001297.1:0-3715 GCA_039029935.1 Chloroflexota bacterium | reverse complement strand
GTTGGTTTTTTTGCAATTTGTGCGTTGGCACTTTTTAAAAAAATCTTTTTTTTTGCTTCTGTATGTGTGGTCTTGTTTTTTTTTGTTTTTTTTCTTTTTATCACCCTGGGCACCAATCTATTTTTATTAAGGAGAAACCAAATCATGCCATACAAGGTAATCCAAGTCGGCACAGGCGGTCAAGGCGGGCGATGGTGTTCGCATTTTTTGCCACCCAACGTCGCTGATGGCCTCGTCGAAGTGGTCGCGGCTGTCGATGTGAACGAAGATGTGTTGGTCAATGCACAGAAACATCTCGGATTAAGTCCCAGCCAGTGCTACACCGACATCAACAAAGCCTTTGACGAGAACCCTGCCGACTTCTGTACCATTGTCACGCCACCAGCCTATCATGAAGGTGTTGTGGATGTGGCTCTGGCGCACAATATGGACATTCTATCAGAGAAGCCCATTGCCGACACGCTGGAATCGTCGGTGCGCATTGCCGAGAAGGTGCAACGTGCGGGTAAAAAGATGGGTGTCACCATGAGCCATCGCTTTGACCAAGACAAGACCACCTTGCGTCAAGAATTGCGCTCGGCACGACCCGGCACCATCGACTATCTCGTCTGTCGCTTTACCTGCGGGTTGCGCTACTTTGGTGATTGGGGGGCACATTTCCGCCACACCATGAAAGATACGCTGATGATTGAAGGCTCAGTCCATCATCTGGACATTGTGGCTGATCTGGCTGGGGCCAAGTGTGACACGCTCTATGCACAGACATGGAACCCAAGTTGGGGGGAATATGGTGGTGACTCGCAAGGGCTTGTCACCATGACCTTTGAGAATGGGGTCAAAGCTTTTTATGAAGGAGCCAAAACCAATGCTGTGGGGCTGAACGGTTGGTCGCATGAGTATGTGCGGGCGGAGTGTGAAAACGCGACCGTCATTATGGACCGTCGTAACGTCGAAATTTTTATGGAAGGCAACTATGGAAAGCGTCCTGCCAATATCGCTGAAGGCAGCGGTGAGCCAATTCCGTTGATTGAACAGCCCAAGTGGGCCAACACATGGCTGGTGGAGCAGTTTGTCCAATGGTTGGATACGGGTGAGCCGATGGCGACCAACATTGAGGATAATCTGCAATCGGTGGCCTTGATTTTTGCGGCTATTGAAAGTAGCCAGACGGGGCAGCCTGTAAAGGTGCAGGAACTGCTGGAGCGGACGCGTGCGCAGGAGGCAGCGACGTTGTAAGTAAAAGAGGTCCTCACCACTCCCTCTTTGCATATTTAGGCCGTTCCACAAAATAAATTACCCACATATTTGTGGAGTTAGGCATTCTCTAATGCCGGTGTTCTCGTGTACGACCCGCAATAGAGATTGCTAACTCCGCGTTTCGATGGGTAATTTATTTTGTGGATTAGCCTTATGGAACGATCAACACCTTCCCACGCGTCTTGCGCCCTTCAATATAGCGATGCGCATCACCCGCCTCAGCAAGTGGAAAACGTGTATCAATACGTACGTCCAACTTACCATCGGCCATCCACGAGAATAGATCGCCAGAGCGTTGTAGCAGTTCTTCACGTGTCGATGTGTAGTGACCCAACGATGGGCGTGTCAGATAGAGTGAGCCACCTTGATTGAGAATTTGCGGGTCGATTTCACCTACGGGACCGCTGGCCTGCCCAAAGAGGACCATCATGCCACGTGTGCGCAGACATTTGAGGCTCTTGTGGAACGTGGTCTTGGCGACCGAATCATAGACGACGTGGCAACCCGCACCATCCGTGATACGCATGACCTCTGCCTCAAAATCCTGCTCGGTGTAGAGTATGACTTCATCCGCACCTGCCGCCTTTGCCAACGCCGCCTTCTCCTCAGTCGAGACCGTGCCGATCAGCGTTGCGCCACGCATCTTCGCCATCTGTGTCAATAACAGCCCTGTACCACCGGATGCCGCATGAAGCAGGGCGATGTCACCCTCCTGTAACGGATAGGTGCTGTTGGTGAGATAGTGCGCCGTCATGCCTTGCAGGAAGACTGCCGCTGCCTGCTCTGTGGTGACACCCTCTGGTACGGGAACAAGTTTGCTGGCATCGACCAGCGAAAATTCGGCATAGTTGCCCGGTGAACCCGTGTAGGCAACAGCATCTCCGACGGCCACGCTGTCGACGCCTTCCCCCAACGCATCGACTACACCGGCTGCCTCGACACCTGGTGTAAATGGCAATGGCACTGGATACCAGCCCTGTCGGTGATAGGTGTCGATAAAGTTGAGTCCAGCGGCCTCGACTTTGACGCGTACTTGCCCTGCACCTGGCTCAGGCACATCTACATCTGTCAGTTGCAGGACACTTGGATCACCAAATTCTTGTAATTGAATTGCTTTCATGGTTATTTTCTCCTGAAAGGTTAAAAAGTTGAAGAGTCGATTTATGGAACCAGTGTAACGGCTCGCACCTCGCCAAACTCACGCGCTAACTTCGTCCACGACCCACCATTGTCGCGACTCTGGAATAGTTGACCATGTACACTGTAGGCCATCAGCCAGTCGCTGACCGCTGGGTTGTGTTCCATTTTCCAAATAGTGCTGTTGCTATTGCCCTCAATGCCCAAATCAACACGCTCCCACGACTCACCGAGATTGGTGCTATAGAACAACCCACCTTGGTCGCCTGGAGGCCCATTGCCAGCACCGACATAGAGCCGACTCGAACCGTTATTGGCTAAGTATAGCGCGCTGCGGCAGTAGGGCCAAGGATAGTGGTCTTTGACGCTGAGGGGGGTCCAATTGCGCATGTCGGTGGTCGTACAGACATCATTATTGGTGGCTGCTACCAGTGTCTTCGGGCTACCCGGCACGACGGTCAAGCCATGAATGTCACGGCTGGATAGGCCATCGCTGCCCTCTGTCCATGTTTCTCCACCATCATGGCTGATGCGCATTCCGTCGATTTCGATGCCTGCATAGACAGTCTGTGAATCGTTTGGGTCAATGGTGATGGTGGTCACACGTGGGATGACAGGAATGTTGGGTCCGCAATCTGGTGCCAACTCGACATCCAGTTGCTTCCATGTACCGCCGCCATCGTCCGAACGGAAAAGTGCCGATGGGCAGGTTCCCGCATAAACCGTACCTGGATTATCTGGGTTGATGGCGATAGACCAAATCTGCATATCATTCATGGCTGAGTTGAGCAGCGACCAGCTATCTCCGCCATCGTTGGAGCGATAGATGCCCACTTCGGTTCCTGCATAAACAATGGATGAATCGGTTGGATTCACGGCGATGGCGCGGATATCTGCCTCTGGGAAAATGCCATTGCTGGTACGTGACCATGAATCGCCGCCATCCGTGCTACGCCAGATACTCTCTCCGATTGTGCCGACAAAAATTGTTGGTGTCATGTGTATACTCCTTGAACTATAAACTGTAGAATAGCTACAGTATAATTTATTTTCATTGAGTCTGGCAACCACTATTTATTCTATGGGAAAATCGAGAACCCCAATCCAGCTAGCAATACAGACACCAACACAAGAAAGACACACAACATCAGCACAATCGTCACCAAGCCCCGTACACGGGACGGCGAATCGGGTTCTTTCTCCTCATAAGCGAAGACGGAATCCTTATCGTATTCTTGTTCTTGCACATCAGCATCATCAGCATCACCAGCAGCGTTATCATCGTACTCATCATATTCAAGTTCATCTTCTAGTGGTTCAT
>JBCCFC010001296.1:0-3720 GCA_039029935.1 Chloroflexota bacterium | reverse complement strand
TTGCATAGATGCAATCCTCGTTGGATTTGATGTTATTTTTGTCGCCGCCTAATATAAACCCCCTCCCTCGCCCTCCCCTGTTCAGGGAGGGAACAGTTCCTCCCTGAACAGGGGAGGGTAGGAGGGGGTTTTATATTCGGCGGCGACAAAAATACCATCAATTCCAAGGAGGATTGCATCTATGCAAATCACCATAACTGTAAACGGTAAAGCGTACTCGCGTGATGTTGAACCACGCACGCTCCTCGTGGATTTCGTCCGCGACACAATCGGCTTGACAGGCACAAACATCGGCTGTGACACCTCACAGTGTGGTGCATGTACCATTCATATGGATGGCATGTCGGTTAAATCTTGTACAGTATTGGCTGTACAGGCGGATGGCAGCGAAATTACCACCATTGAAGGCTTGGCAAACAATGGTTCATTGCATCCAATGCAACAGGCATTCTGGGACAATCATGGCCTACAATGTGGCTACTGCACACCAGGTATGATTATGGCGTCTACCAAGTTGGTTGAAGGCCGTCCAGACATCACAGAAGCAGAAATTCGTCATGGCTTGGAAGGTAACTTGTGCCGCTGTACAGGCTATGACAACATTATCAAGGCGGTTAAACAAGCTGCAACAGAGATGGCATAGTTACTCGACAGAATTCAATATCCACTCAATAAACGAAAGATAGTATAGGTTTGAACAACCACGCCTGTACAATGACATCTACAAATATTGAGATGATACATTGATTATACAGAGATTATACAGCGTCGTATATTCTTATTTACTAGGGAGATTACAATATGAGTAACTATATGGGGAAATCCATCAAACGTGTGGAAGACCCACGTTTTATTCAGGGGCGTGGCAAATATGTTGCCAACCTGAAAATGCCGGGCATGTTGCACGTTGCCATCAAGCGTAGTCCATATGCGCACGCAAAAATTAACGGGATTATGACCGAGCGTGCAGAGATGGCGGAAGGCGTTGTGGCTGTCTATACAGGAAAAGATTTGGCCGATGCTGGGGTTGGTTCCTTGCCTTGCGGCTTCAACCCACCAGACATCATCGCACCGCCACACATGCCATTGGCAGTTGACAAAGTGCGTCATGTCGGTGACGGTGTGGTTGCCGTTGTCGCAGAATCGACCTATCTTGCTTATGACGCACTCGATTTGATTGAAGTTGATTATGAGCCACTGCCAGCCATTGTGGACGCCAAGAAAGCGGCTGACGACGGTGCGCCACTGGTCCATGACGACGTGCCTAACAACACCAGCTTTGTGTGGCCGTTGGGTGATGAAGAGGCCAATGAGGCTATCTTCTCCAGTGCAGCCCATGTGGTCGAACTAGACCTGACCAACCAACGCTTGATTCCAAACGCAATGGAGCCACGTGCTGCTGTTGCGCAGTGGGACTCATTTGGCGAGGAGATGACGGTTTGGACCACGAGTCAAAATCCACACATCATTCGTCTGTTGATGAGCATGGCAACGCTGGGCATTCCAGAGAACAAGCTTCGTGTCATCTCGCCAGATGTTGGTGGTGGCTTTGGTAGCAAGATTTTCCACTATGCCGAAGAGGTTATCGTACCTTGGGTATCCAAGCAGTTGGGGCGACCTGTTAAATGGGTCTCCACACGCAGCGAAGCCTTCTTGACCGATGCACATGGTCGTGATCATGTCACAAGTTGTAAATTGGCAATGGACGCCGATGGTCAATTCTTGGCCTTGCAGGTCAAAACATGGGCCAATATGGGTGCATACCTGTCAACCTTTGCACCAATGATTCCAACAGCACTCTACGTTCCACTGCTGTCGGGTCTCTACAAGATTCCAAACATCTACGCGATCTCTTACGGAACCATGACCAACACGGTTCCGGTTGATGCCTATCGTGGCGCAGGTCGTCCAGAGGCCAGCTACTTGCTCGAACGTCTCATTGACATCGCCGCACGCGATATGAACATGGACCCAATTGAGCTACGCCGCAAGAACATCATCGGTGCAGATGAGTTCCCATACCAAACGCCTGTTGCCTTTGTCTATGACAGTGGTGACTATGCGGGACTCTTTGACAAGATTGAAGAGATTTCAGGATATGCAGAACTCAAACAGGCGCGAGATGAAGCACGTGCAGCAGGCAAAGTCGTCGGCATCGGTTTCAGCGGTTGTATCGAGGCCAGTGGCCCTGCCCCATCACAGGCAGCGGTTGGATTGGGTGCGGGCGTTGGTTTGTGGGAACATGGTGTTGTCCGTGTTCACCCCACAGGCAAAGTGACTGTGTTGACAGGTTCGCACACACATGGTCAGGGTCATGAGACCACCTTTGCGCAGATCGTGGCCGATGAATTGGGTATCCCAATGGAAGATGTGGAAGTGTTGCATGGCGACACAGGCCGCACACCATTTGGCTTGGGTACCTATGGTAGCCGTAGCGCATCCGTTGGTGGTAGCGCGTTGGTCAAGGCATCCGAGAAAATTCGCGAGAAGATCACACGCATCGCTGCCCATCAGCTTGAAGCGGCGGTTGAAGATATGGTCTATGATCGCGAAAAGGGCATCATCCATGTTGCGGGTTCGCCCGACCAAGCCAAGGCGTTTGCCGAGATGTCAGTTGCCACATTGACCGCACACGAACTGCCAGAGGGAATGGAGCCGGGCTTGGAAGAGAGTTGCTTCTACGATCCAGCCAACTTCACTTTCCCCAACAGCGCACATGTGGCAATGGTCGAAATTGATCCCAGCACGGGTGAGGTTTCGCTCAAGAAATATGCGGCGGTCGATGATGTGGGTAAAGTCATCAATCCGTTGATTGTTGAAGGCCAAATCATCGGTGGTATTGCTCAGGGTGTCGGTCAGGCATTGTGGGAGCATGGGGTCTATGATGATGACGGTCAATTGCTCTCTGGTTCCTTTATGGATTATACGATGCCACGTGCAGATGGCTTGGTGATGAGCAACGTCGGTCGTACCGAAACACCGTCACCACATAATCCACTGGGTGTCAAGGGTGCAGGTGAAATGGGTACAATCGCATCGACCGTGACAGTTGCGAATGCGGTCATGGACGCGCTGGCGCCATTGGGTATCCGCCATATGGACATGCCACTGACAGCCGAAAAAGTATGGGGCGCATTACAGGCGCATGCAAACGGTAGTAATGGATCACACTAAGACTGTAGGTCGGTAGGTCGGTAGGTCGGTAGGTCGGTCGTCAGTGGCTGAATACTGACCGACTGAGTACCAATCCACCAACAGGATGAACATAAATTAAGGAGAGAGATACAGATGTATCCACCAAAATTTGACTATGTACGCGCTGGCTCTATTGACGAGGCCATGTCGCTGCTCAAAGATAACGAAGAAGCCAAATTGCTGGCTGGTGGTCATAGCTTGATTCCAACGTTGAAATTGCGTCTGGCTGCACCATCTATGTTGATTGACATCAGTGGTATTGATGACCTCAAAGGACTCAATAAAAGCAACGGTGTTATCCACATGGGATCATTGACCACACATGCGCAGGTCGAAGCGTCGGATGATTTGCCAGCGGCAATGACCGAGGCCGCAGGTTGGATTGGTGACCCACAGGTACGCAACCGTGGTACAGTCGGTGGCAGCATTGCCCACGCTGACCCTGCTTCGGACCTGCCAACCGTGCTAACCGCTCTGGGCGCAACCATTAACGTTGCTGGTGTAGACGGCGCACGCAGTGTTTCT
>JBCCFC010001295.1:0-3722 GCA_039029935.1 Chloroflexota bacterium | reverse complement strand
GCACCATTGTTTCGGTTTTAGCCGCGTGGGTGCGGTTAAGACGACTAAGTGTCTGCACGGCACTGATATTGCTCAAAACTTTATCCACATACATGGTATGGAGCAGCGGCTGGTCAAAGCCTGTTTGGAACTTCTCGGCCACAATCATAAAGCGATATTTGGACTGGTTAAAAATGCCAGCGGTCTGTTTTTCGGGGATCCCATTCATTTTGGCCTCGGTGTAGGTTTGTCCATTGTCCGCCACTTCACCAGAGAAGGCGACCAGTGCAGTCGCGTTGTAGCCGTGATCTTTGAGATATGTATCAAAGGCGAGCTTATAGCGGACGGCATGGAGACGACTGCGTGTCACAATCATGGCTTTGGCTTGCCCTTGCCCAGCGTCGTTAGGGATGCGATGACGCACGGTTGCCCAGAAATGCTCGACCATGATGGCGGTCTTTTGCGCAATCGTGAAGTCATGCAGACTGACGTAGCGTTTCATCTGGCCGATGGCACGGCTTTTGGGAAATTTGGGGTCGTCGTCGATGGTTTTGATGAGATTGAAGAAGGTTTCTTTGACGGTGTAATTTTCCAGCACATCCAGAATAAACTGCTCTTCGATGGCTTGACGCATGGTGTAAAGGTGGGTGGGGGCAAAGGACCCGTCGGGCTGTTCTTCGCCAAAGAGTTCGAGCGTTTTGGCCTTGGGCGTGGCGGTGAAGCCAAAGAAGCTGAGGTTGGGCTGGCGACCACGCTGGCTCATGCTGGCGTTGATCAGGTCCTCGCCAGTCAGCGGTTCATCCTCTTCATCACTATCCTGCACTGCCAACACCTGTTTCAGGCTCTTGCTGGTTTCACCACTCTGGGACGAGTGCGCTTCATCGGCAATGATGGCAAAACGGCGTTGGCGCATGGTGGCTTCAAAGGCGGCAGTGGTTCCGGCCTCCGTTTTTTCCAACTCACGAATCTTGTCGAGGATTACGGGAAATTTTTGCAAGGTGGTGACGATGATTTGACTGCCACCAAGCAGTGCATCCAACAACTGCTGGCTGTTTTTGTCAACGGCATTGACCACACCTTCCTGCTTCTGCTTTTCAAATTGTTTGAGCGCACCGCGTAGTTGTGTGTCGAGTACACGACGGTCGGTGATGACGACAACGCCATCAAAGACGCGTTGGTTGGCCTCATTGTGGAGCGAGGAGAGGCGATGTGCCAGCCACGCGATGGACTTACTTTTGCCACTGCCCGCACTGTGTTGAATCAGATAGTGATGTCCCGCCCCCTCTGCTTTGGCATGTGCCACCAACTGGCGCACACACTCTCGTTGATGATAGCGGGGGAAGATCAATTTCTCTCGCTTCTTCTTGTCGTTGTCGTCTTCCTCTTCTTCGACAAAGATAAAATCAGCAATCAACTCCAGCAGACTATCGGGGGCAAAAATTTCTTCCCACAGATAGCTGCTGGCATATCCATCTGGGTTGATGGGATTGCCTTCACCGCCATTGTTGCCTTGGTTGAAGGGCAGAAAGTAGGTTGTCTCACCCTTCAGTTCAGTCGTCATATAGACGCTGTCGCCATCTACCGCAAAATAGACCAGCACCCGCTTGAAGGCCAACAGCGGCTCTCCCCTTGGTTTGCGGCTACGCTGATATTGGAGGATGGCATCCATGTGATTTTGGCTGGTCAGCTTGTTCTTGAGTTCAATGGTGATGATGGGTAGCCCATTGAGAAAGAGTACCATATCAATGCTGTTGTTGTTTTTTGCGCTGTAGTAAAGTTGCCGTGTAACCGAGAAGATGTTTTTCTGATAGTTGGCCTGATGCTCTGGATTGAGCGTGGTGGTCGGCTTGGTGTAGGCTAGATCAAAGAAGACACCATAGTCCTTGATGCCATTGCGCAGGACATGCAGGACACCGTGCCGACGTAGTTGGCTATCGAGTCGTCTGAGAAACTTGGGGATGAGTTGGATGCCATGCTGTGCTTGGAGGTCGGCCCATGCCTCTGGCTGTGTGGCTGTGATAAACTCGACCAACAGATCAACATCCACACAGTGGTCAACATCATAGACCGCATCCTGCTTGCGTCCACTGCGCCGCCGATAGCCATGCAGGGTATGTAGCTGCTCTTCAATTTCGGTTTCAAAGCCTTTTTCGCTGGTATCCATTGGCGATTTTGTCTTTAGAATGATGAATGATAGACCAATTTGCTGTCAGCCAGTATAACACAGGGTGATTGACAAAACAATCTTGCATCATAAGTAAAATGGATTAAGGTGTTTAATAGACAAATATTGCTACAGCAGGTTAAGTCAAGCGATCCGGCGCAAACATCACCACACCATCAGCCACCCATCGCCAATGGGCTGGATGGACTGTTTGCAGATCAACCAGAGTTGATTGATCAGATAACAGAAGAGGCCATGTAAGGGTGTGCAAGAACATAGACAGCGTGAGGGCATCGTTTGTGATTAGGACCTTCGGGAGGTGGGCACAAACGCTCTTTATACCAGCAGAATTCGATGCCCACCTCCCGAAGGTCCGGCCCCGTCTCGAAGTTCAGATTATGCCCTTATACGGTATAATTTAGGTGGGGTTGGCATCTATGCCAATCCACCCAATAACTTTTCAATCTCTTGTAATTTCGGCTTCAACACACTCAATTCATTTCTACAGGTATTGAGATTTGCCAAACTCGCAGGCCTCGGTTTTTGTAAATTTTCAATACGATATACCTCGGCTTGTAGATGGCTAACACGTTCTTGAAATTCAGAACGCAATCTCTGAAAAAAATCACCGCTACCATTGTGAATCAGTGTATGCTCTACTGCTCTCTCTCCGGTAATCTTGGAATACCGTGTTCTAAGATGCTTGACTGCTTTTTCGTATCGTTCTTCAAGTTGTTGTTTATTGCCACTCTCCTCCATCGCCAGTTTAAGTTGGAGTACTGCAATTTGGCAACCAACAGTAGAGTATCGCTGCACCTGTTCTTGGAAATCATCAAAAAGTAATTCCATGAGTTCAAACATGGCACAAATTGCTTGTAGACAATTTTTGTCACTAACAATCCATCCTGCATGTTCGTGGTCATGATACATTCGATTTCGATTCTTGTGACGCGTAAAAATATCTTCTAATAATACATTGAGCCTTTTATTATCTGGATGTAGCCTGCGCATATCCTTTACTAAGCTATAAAAACCTACATGGGACTCCTTCGACTGCAGACTCCAATGGTTAGCCATCCAATATTGCTCAAGCAAAGCGTTAAAGGCTTTTAGCTTTTCGCGGGGTTGGTGTAGTAGACGAGTAATCATAACCTCTTTATCCTCAGGACGTATTTTCCCCGCGTTAATCTGCTCCTCGATTTTTGTTGTTGCTGATTCCTCATTAACAACAAGCCCTAGCGCATCTACAAATGTTTGAATATCAATTTCACCACTAAAATAACTCTCTGGTACACGTTCGGTTTTGCTTACAACAAACTTGTTCTCTTTGAGTTCTTTCTTGCATTGGGTTTGTTGTTGAATGGCTTCTGCATGAAGATGTGTTTTGAGTGCGAGTTCAATTGTATCATCCACAAGTATATAGGCAGCACGCACACGTTCCGGTGCGGTAATGAAATAGACTTCATTAACCGTACGAATCAATTCGATGAGGTTTTCCAGTTGAGCCATGATTACACTTCCTCTTGCACTTGCCCACGCTCATCTCTGCTGCTGTGACGGGTAAGATCGATGTGCGTGG
>JBCCFC010001294.1:0-3732 GCA_039029935.1 Chloroflexota bacterium | reverse complement strand
GTTATCTGTGACGCAGGTAGCCAACCTGCGATACTATTCTGTACCCTCGCACCGATTCACGCAACAGCAACTCTATGCTATAATCGAGATAGGGGACATAATCCGTAATCTGCTCCTCTTTATGACACAAAGACAATGTTTGTATCGGAGATTTTCATGCATAAAACAATTCGACTCAGTTTACTCATCTGTATGCTTATCCTCTGCGTGGGCTGTGACCAAGCCACCAAAACGCTGGCCCAGCAAAATCTAATGGGTCAAGCGCCACAGTCCTTTTTGAACGGGCTATTTCGTCTCCATTACGCCGAAAACCCAGGCGCATTTCTCAGCTTGGGTGCCAATTTATCGCCAGAGGTCCGCTTCTGGATTTTTACCGTTCTGGCAAGCGCCTTGTTGATCGGCATGGCTGTCTTCTTGATTCGCTACGCCCAGCAGATGAGCATCGGCATGGCCTTGGCAACCACACTGCTGCTTGGTGGTGGCTTTAGCAACCTGATTGACCGTGTTTTCAACGAAGGGCGTGTTGTCGATTTTATGGTGATAGGTGTTGATACCGAATGGATTTCGCTGTACACTGGTGTCTTTAATTTCGCGGATATGGCGATTATGACGGGGACGGGGTTGTTAATGATTTTTATGCGCGAGGCTACGAATACACCAGCGACCGACTCTCCTTAATCACAAAGGGGTCTTTGTCAACGTTCTTACCATCCTGATATACCGCCCCACCATAAATCGCCCCGCCATAAATGGACGGGTTATGACGGGACAGGTTATGGCGAGACGATTTATAGCCGTCTACATAATATCTTCTAAGAAACGCGTAGTTGGCTATACTATTCTTATAAAAAATCAACACTCATCACACTCACAAACTCAAAATCGACAACAAATTCGCAACAAAATCTCGTCCAATTCGTATGGTGCATATAGACATGCGGAATATTTGACCGCAAATACAGATGCGAGTACAATTAGGGTTGGCTCATATATAGCGGGGCAGCACTTCAGCTAGTCAGCAAATTAGCTGACTGCCTGACAAGCTGACTGCCTGACAAGCTAAAAAATAGTGAAAATAAAGGTCTAAAGTGTTTGAAAGCCTTTCCGATAAATTACAAGATGTCTTTGATCGCCTGTCCAAACAGGGGAAGTTGAGCGAAAGCGATGTCAACACGGCCATGCGTGAAGTGCGTTTGGCGTTGTTGGAAGCAGATGTTAACTTCAAAGTTGTCAAAGAATTTGTTGCAAAAGTAAAAGAACGTGCCATCGGCTCAGAGGTGATGGATAGTTTGACCCCTGCCCAACAGGTGGTCAAAATTGTTAATGAAGAATTGATCGAGTTGTTGGGCAAACCAGAGGCCCTCAACATGGGCAATCCGCCAACGGTCATCATGCTTGTCGGTCTACAAGGTGCAGGGAAGACCACGATGGCGGCAAAGTTAGCCCTGCGGCTGCGCAAAAATGGTCAGCGGCCATTGATGGTAGCAGCGGATATCTATCGCCCCGCAGCAATCAAACAGCTTGAGGTGTTGGGCAAGCAGATCGATGTGCCTGTGCATAGTGAAGGCATCAATGTGCCAGCACCGACGATTGCCAAAAATGCAGTCCAACTGGCGCGCGAAAAAGCCTATACCGTTGTGATTTTGGACACAGCGGGTCGTCTTCAGATTGATGATCAGATGATGACCGAACTGGAGCAGGTGCGCGATGTCACCAAGCCCAACGATATCTTGCTGATTGTCGATGCCATGACGGGTCAGGAAGCAGTGCGTGTGGCCGAGGGCTTTAACGAGCGTGTGCCAATCACGGGCTTGATCATGACCAAGGTCGATGGTGATGCGCGTGGTGGTGCGGCCCTCAGTGTGCGCAAAGTCACAGGCGTCCCCATCAAGTTTTTGGGTGTCGGTGAAAAGCTGCCTGATCTGGAACCATTCCAGCCCGACCGTCTTGCTGGGCGTATCTTGGGCATGGGCGATATGCTATCGCTGATTGAGCGTGCGCAGAGTACCATCAGCGAGGAAGATGCGGCCACAATGGAGCAACGGCTTCAGGATGGTCAGTTTGACTTTGAAGATTTTCTCGGTCAGCTCCAGCAAATCAAGCGGCTGGGGCCATTGACCGACATCATGGGCATGATCCCAGGAATGGGACGCATGATGAAAGAGATTGACACCAATGATGCGCAGGCCAATCTACAAAAAACCGAAGCCATCATCAGCAGTATGACGGTGAAAGAACGTCGTACACCCAGCCTATTAAACGCCAGCCGCCGTCGTCGCATCTCCAAGGGTAGTGGCACAACCGTGCAGGATGTCAACACACTGGTCAAACAGTTTAAAGACATGCAGAAGATGATGAAGCGCATGGGAGTGATGGGCAACAGTGGTAGCAAGAAGCGTAGACGCCGTAAAAATAAGCGACGTGGTGGTGAAGAGCAGATGCAGATCCCCCAAGATATGGGCGGCTTGATGGATATGTTTAAGATGAATTGATTTTTTATAAATTAATCATCGTTGAAAATATAGTTCAAACTAAAATAGGGGTACGATTGTTCGTACCCCTATCCGTGTCGTAAGTAAAGCTAAAAATACTACAGCGGATTTAGGTGAGGAACGGATTTAAGTTTCCATGCACAAGAGAAATCCTGTTCATTAAGAATTCATGAGACGAATCATGTAGGTCATTGCTATTAACGTGACAAGCCTAACACAACGGAATTTAGGCAAAAAACAGATTTTAGTCTCATACGCGAGAAAAATCCGTTCCCACCCCAAATCAGTTGTAGTATATTGTTGGCTAATTTTTAAAAACCTTGTCGCCTTTACTTACACAATTAAAACAAAACGATCTAAATTAGAACTTACATATTCGTAGGTGCTTGATAGTTCAAGCCCAGTAGGTTTATAAATTTCAAATGAGGAGACAGTACACGTGGTTCGTATTCGACTGCGCCGAATGGGCGCAAAAAAGAAACCATTTTACCGAGTCATTGTTGCAGATCAGCGTTCACCGCGTGATGGACGATTTATCGAGACAATTGGTACATACAATCCGCTAACAAATCCAGAGACTGTGACGATGAAGACAGAGCGTGCGGCCTATTGGCTGAGTGTGGGCGCACAGCCCAGCGATGCGGTCAGCCGTCTTTTGCTCAACGCAGAGGTGATTGACAAGTCGGGCAAATTGATTATGGATGTGTCCGGCGATGCTGAAGAGGTTGCCGAAGAGACAGTGGAGGCTGCGGAAGCGGACGTTGCAGAGGTCGTTGCGGAGGCCGAAGCGGTTGTTGAAGAGGCAGCGGAACCTGTTGCAGCGTAGACACAGCCTCGTCAACGGTCCAATGAAAGGGCAAAGCGGTAGGCAAAGGGAATTGCTATGGAAGAAGAATTGATTCGATATATTGCGCAGTCTTTGGTGGAGAATCCAGATGAGGTGGATGTGTATACACGTGAAACCCATGATCTGGTGGTCATTCAGCTCCAAGTTGCGCCAGAAGATACGGGCCGCGTCATTGGTCGGAGTGGCCGTGTTGCCAATGCAATGCGCTCCCTTTTGCGTGCTGCCAGCCGTGATAGTGACGTACCCGTTGTCTTAGAAATCGACTAGGACAAACTGGATATTCATAATGTTTTTTAAAAATGGCAGCGGAATTTTTCCGCTGTCTTTTTGTAATACAGTCCATTTCATAAAATAAAATACCCACTAAATCGCGGAGTTAGCAATCTCTATTGC
>JBCCFC010001293.1:0-3732 GCA_039029935.1 Chloroflexota bacterium | reverse complement strand
GCTTTTTGTGGATAAAAATGATAGTGTAGGATTATAACATCATGAAAATTATTGGTGCGGGACTAGGACGCACTGGAACATCGTCGCTTAAAGTGGCACTTGAGAGGCTGGGTTTTGGTCCCTGCTACCATATGCAGGAAATCAACAAACATCCCGAGCACATTCCAACGTGGTTCAATGCCATGAAAGGTCATGATGTTGATTGGCAGACATTTTTGCAGTCCTATCAAGCAACACTCGACTGGCCCGCTTGTGATCATTATGCCGTCTTGATGGATGTTTACCCAGAAGCCAAAGTGATATTAAGTGTACGGGACCCTAAACGATGGTATGACAGCGTCGATGAAACCATCTATACTTTTAACAAAACCTTTCCCAATTGGGCCAAATCAGTTGCGCCGAAACTGGCAGCCCAAGTGGATATGACAAAACAGCAGGTCTGGCAACGCAAATTCTACAATCGCTTTGAGGATCGTGCGTATGCCATCGACATTTTTCAACAACACAATGAAACGGTACAGCAGGTTGTTCCCACAGAGCGGCTTCTGGTCTATGAAGTAAGCCAAGGTTGGACACCCTTGTGTAATTTCCTGGATGTTCCTATCCCGACAGATACGCCCTTTCCGCATGTCAATGACAAAGCACAATTTCAAAAACTAATCGCTTGGCTCCATTCTGCCTCCAAGAAAAAAGCCCAGCAGAAAAGTGCAAAGCAAGCGACGGCAGGAAAAGGCTGATGATTATTTCCTTTAAGCATAACTTTATCTTTATGAAGAGCCGCAAGGTGGCTGGCACGAGTGTCGAAATTGCCTTAAGCCATTATGTAGGGGCTGACGACATTGCGACACCTATCAGCCCGCAAGATGAACGGTTGCGGCTGGCCTTTGGCCAGGGACCACAAAATTATCTGTCAGAAGCTACCAAAGCAGATGAACAGGGATTTATCGAACAGGTGCGTACCGCTGCCAAGCCGCAACCAGCCCGCGACTATTATGGTGCATTAGGTGTGCCGATGATCTATCAGAATCATATGCACGCAAGCGAACTGATAGCGCTACTCGACCCAGTGTTCTGGCAACGTAGCTACAAATTTTCGATTGAGCGTCACCCCTATGAGAAAGCGGTCTCCTTTGCTTGGTTCTTCAGAAATATTGTCCATGATAAGGCTGATGGCTCTATCCATAAATTGGAAGATCGCTTGGGTGACCTCTCTCAAACGATTGATTTTGTCCTCAAACGTCGCCTGATTCGCAATTACGACATTTACGCCGTAAACCAGCAGGTGGTGGCGGACAAAGTGGTGCGCTATGAACATTTGGAAGAAGATTTGCGAGCTGTGGAAGAGCAGCTTGGTCTATCGTTTTTGTCCCATCTACCGCGCACCAAAGCCAACTCTCGCAAAGACCGAACACCTGCCAGGGATATACTGTCATCACAGCAAAAAGCGGTTATTCAATCACTTTGCGCGGAAGAATTTGCTCTTTTTGATTATGAAACATAAAGGGTAAAGGCTCAATAGGAACTCATGTGGTTGACAGGCGTGAATGGTGACCTACGGGTGTCAACCGCACAAAATTCCAATAAACCAGAATAGAGGGAACAAATTTTTATGCAGACTGCCACCAATCAGGGCATCAATCTATCAACGTCAGAACAGTCATACCATCAGGGTCGGCCATTGACGGGGGATGAATATCTGGCATCCTTGCGGGATGGTCGTGAAATCTGGATCTATGGCGAACGCGTCGAGGATGTCACACAGCACCTAGCCTTTCAGAATACCGCACGAGTTCTGGCTCGGCTCTATGACGCACTCCATGACTCCGCGAAGCAAGGTGTACTCACTTGCCCTACCGATACAGGCTCTGATGGCTATACTCATCGTTTTTTCCGCGTGGCGCATCGTGTTGAGGAACTGGTAGCGGCACGGGACGCCATTGTTGAATGGGCACGTATGACCTATGGATGGATGGGGCGTACTCCTGACTATAAAGGGGCGTTTGCCACTTCGCTGGGGGCCAACCCCTCCTTTTACAGCCCCTATGAGGACAATGCCCGCCGGTGGTATCAAGCGATTCAGGAAAAAGTCCTTTATCTCAACCATGCCATTGCGGATCCGCCTGTGGACCGCCACCTCAATACAGGCAATATTGTGGGCATCCAGATGCGTGTGGTGCGTGAAACCGATGCGGGCATTGTGGTGAGCGGAGCCAAGACGGTTGCGACCAATTCGGCTCTCACTCAGTACACTTGGGTTGGGCAGGCGGGGCCGGTCAAGAAAAAAGAACATGCACTCAATTTTATTTTGCCCATGTCCACGCCAGGGGTCAAGCTGATTTGCCGGCCTTCCTATCAGATGGCAGCGCGGGTGGTGGGCAGTCCCTTTGATTATCCCCTGAGCAGCCAGTATGATGAGAATGATTCTGTCCTAATCTGTGATGAGGTTTTGGTTCCTTGGGAGAATATCTTTATCTATGGGCATCTGCGCAAAACGGCCACCTATCTGCCCCGTTCTGGGTTTGCCACCAACGCGTCCTTTAATAGTTGTATTCGGTTGGGGGTCAAGCTCGATTTTTTGACTGGGCTGCTCTTTAAGTCTCTGGAGATGACAGGCTCGCTCCAGCATCGCGGGGTACAGGTTCATGTGGGTGAGGTCCTCGCCTATCGTAATCTCATCTGGTCACTGACCGAGGCCATGATGCGTAACCCTGACCCGTGGGAAAATGGTGCAGTCTTGCCCAATCGTGAAGCGGTCCTAGCCTATCGTGCGCTGGCACCCAACATCTACAGCAAAATCAAGGAAATCTTTCAAGATGTGGTCGCCAGTAGCCTCATCTACTACAGCTCACACGCCAGCGATTTTCAAAACCCAGAATTGCGCCCCTATTTGGATACCTATCTGCGTGGTGCTCAGGGGCAGGATGCGACGGAAAGGGCCAAACTTTCGAAATTGGCTTGGGATGCGCTTGGGAGCGAATTTGGTAGCCGCCATGAACTCTATGAACGCAATCACGGTGGTAATCATGAGGTGATTCGCCTCAACAACTACCGTCATGCGCTGGCCTCTGGACAGGCCAAGGAATTTAAAGCCTTGGTGGATGCCTGCTTAAGCGAATATGACATCAATGGCTGGACGATGGAAGACTTGGCACATGCCGCACCAGAAAATCCATTTGCCAACCACAATACAAACAATTACTGAACAAACAACCATAACACAGAGAAGGAATCGCCAGATGAACATACGCGCCATTATTTTGGAACAACTAGCCGAAGTCGTCACTGAATTTTCACCACTTTCGTTTCCCGATGACGTCACTGATGAGACCGCTCTGGCCGATTTCTGGCTGGATTCAATTGCCTTTGTATCCTTGATTAGCAACCTAGAAGATGTGCTGGGCTATATTCCGAAAGCCGTCACTGAGGGCGAATTTGATCCCAAAACAGTGGGTGATTTTGTGGCCCTGTATACAGAGTCAGTGGTTTCCTAAAACACTCGGATTAAATAATATAGGTTCATCTACGGACACCTCCCGAAGGTCTGGTTTTGCACCGCCACATACTACAGCGGGACCCAAAGGGTACCCCGGATTGGAACGGATTTTTCCCCGTGTGCGGAGCCAAAAATCCGTTCCCTCTCCTTAATCCGTTGTAGTATGTTTTTTCTAAAAATTTAATCGGATTAACTTCAAACAGAATAAATTGATATCTCTCGGTTCGTGGAAACATATG
>JBCCFC010001292.1:0-3734 GCA_039029935.1 Chloroflexota bacterium | reverse complement strand
TCATTCATCCTGAGTGGCTACCATCTGGAAGATGTCAACCTGAGTGGTGAAACCATCTATGCCGGACAGAACAACGATGTAAATGCCATCTTCAACAACATTGATGGGCATCCCAACAACGTGTTCAAGTCACAGTCGTTTGTGATTCCGGAGCAGCTTCCTTAGCAGTTAATAGTTGATAGTTAATAGTTAATAGTTGATAGTTGGTAGTTGATAGTTGGTAGTTGATAGTTGACGGGTCGCGACCTACCGCAGAGATGGAGGAACCGCTGATTGTTCTTTATCAGCGGTTCCTCTTGTCAGCTAGTCAGCTAGTACACCTTGGCTCAAGTGCGTATGCCTTCTTGATACGACACACCTCAGTAGCCTTCATTCGGCCGCCGAATGAATTCGGCGTCTGTTAGGTGCAAGCTCGCTGAAGCGGGCTATATATGCCGATAGGATGTGCAGTACCAGCGTGATTCATCACGCTTTGCCTATCAGACTGGGATTTCAATCCTAGCTATGTGAGCTAAGCACCTCGGTAGTTTCCGATTTGAGTTTGCACATGCACTTGAGCCAGCGAGTACTAGTCAGCCTGACCTGCTGACTGGCTGACCTGCTGACTGGCTGACCTGCTGACCTGCTAAAGTACGGTTGCATACGGTGTTATGACTGGTTTATGACTGGTTTATGAATGCTCGATAGCACTGTTCAAGCGCACGTTGCTCTGGCACATTGGTCAAGAAGGACTCACGCCATTCTGGGGTTTCGATGTAGCTGGCAATTTGTTGAATCTGTTCATGGGCAATGGTCAAGAGAACATCCGCAAATGGGTCGTCTATGGCCTCCAATAGCTTGTAGCAAATGAGGTGAAGACGGAATGGTGTCGTTTCGTCCAAACATATGCGATTATTCTCGATATAGGCAAGACTGGACAATATATCAGATGCAACCACTGTGTAACCCAGTAAACATTTGGCCCAAGCAATGCCTGCAAGACTCATGGCAGGTCCATAGGAGGAGGTTCCCGCTTCCAGCGTTGTTTGTGCCTCCTCATAATACGCCAGCATCTGTTCATATTCTCCCTCCTGATAGGCAATCCACCCCAAATGATTCAACCCTGTACCGACCCATATCCATGCGTAGCCAAGTTCACGGCTTATGTCCACAGCCTCTTGGAGCGTTTGCTTTGCCCGCTCAAACATCCGTTGCGCGATAAGGCTGTTGCATAAATTATGCAACGTCTCCCTTTCTTGGTCGCGTCGCTCTATCTCTCTGAACGTAATCAAAATATCTTCAAGATAAGACTGTGCTTTTTGATAGTATCCGAGTTGATTGAATAAGGCCCCCAAGCTCACAAGTCCATAAGCCTCCAAATCGACGACCTCTAATTGATGGCTGATGGCAATGCTCTGTTCGAGGTGTGCTTTTGCTTGTTCAAAAACCCCCGTTTGATTTCGCCAGATATTGCCTAAGTTAACCAAGGCGGCAGCTTGGACATATCGATCCCCCAGTTCTTGATTAATTTGTAGCCCTTGGCGGTAATACTGATAGGCCTCCTCTACTTGCTCTTGTATTCTTGCCGTGAACGCCAAGCCCATTAGTGTAACGCTCATGCCACTTTTGTCACCTATCTGTTGATAAACCATTAATGACCGTTGATAAAATGCATTGGCGGTATCAAACGCCCCAAGCGCACTCCAATGCCCACCAATGTTACAAGTAACAGTACCTTCACCCGTTTTGTCACCAATGCGCTCGAAAATCTCAAGACTTTTTTCTGAATACGCCAATCCCTCCTGCTCGTTCCCCCAAAGTCTCATGAGACCGCCCAAAATACGCAGCGTTTGTGCTTGTCCTTGCTCATCACTGATGGTTGTATAAATGTGTAGGCTCTGTTGATAATAGGTCATGGCTTGGCGATAGGCACTTTTCTTCTGGGCAATCTCCCCCAAAGAGTTAAGAATTTTGCCCTTTTCGATGGCGTTTGCCGTGTGGTCTACCAATGTCAGTGCCTGCTCCAGGGCGGTCTCTGCACGCTCATGCTCACCGACGGCAAAACACGCGTCGCCCATAAGTCGATAGGCTTTTGTGAGAATCGGCGTGTTATTGGCACATTGCGCCTTGTCAATGGCGATTTGGGCGTAGTCATGGCTTGCTGCATAATCGGCTATCGAATCGGCATATTCGCCGTGACGCAGCGCAACTTCGGCCTGATAGCTCGGTTGTCCCAGCGTGTCTGCCAGTGCTGCCAGTAACGCTAAATCTGTTTTTTGTGGGTCCCGCTGGCCGATCAATGCATAAATTTCTTCTCGTGCCAATAGAACATCGTATTGTCTCTGCATATATTGTTTATCATGTATCCAGTCGGCCAAAAGGTTTAATTCATACGCCTGTGTCAGGTACATAATGGCATCCTCATTGGCATATTGGCTGGCCGCATGGGTCCCCGCTTGATAGGCATAGGTGAACTCTTTCTCAGGGTTTTCGGCCTGTCGCCAGTGGACCATCAATTGGGCAGCATAGCGTGGGTCATCGGGATAGACTTGCTCGATGGCCTCAGCAACCTGTTGATGATGCTGCTTGACAATCTCTGCTGGAATCATCGCCAACAACCCATCACGCATCTTGGCATGTTGAAACTGCCAACTGTCATCCACGACTTCGAGCATGGCAACCTCAGCGCAGGTATGTAGCCAACGCTCGGCAATTTCCTGTCCACCGTTGAGCGTTTGCAGGAGTGACATATCCAGTGTGCGTCCTGCGACCGCAGCCAATTGCAACAGCGGCTGGTCTTCCTGTGGCACACGCGCTAGCCGTCGTTGCACAATGCTCTGGATACCATCGGGCAGGAGCATGTCCGGTAGAGGGGCGTCACCAATATGGGTTAGCCCACCCATGTCTTCAGCCAGCGTCCGCAACACTTCGACCGCAAAGAAGGCATTGCCCTCGGTTTCCTGCTGGAGCCGTTGGACGATGTCAGGGCGTTGTCCAAGCTCACCCAACATCGCCGCCGCCAAGTCTGCCATGTTGTCCTCAGTTAAACGTTTTAAGTGGAGCGGCTGCATATCCGCTAGTGTTTGCGCCAACTCGGGGCGTTCATCATCGCGGTAGGAGCCAATCACCACAAGCGATGAGGGGTCAGTGGTGTCTGTTAGGGCGCGGGTCAGATAGGGCAATGGCAATAGACTTGCGGTTGCCCAGTGCAGGTCCTCCAGCATGAGCAGTACGGGCTGTGGGGTCTCTGTCAACAACTGGGTAATGGTCACAAAAAGACGAGTTTGAGCGGCTTCCCCATCCAACGGTGGCGCAGAGGGAATCTCGCGCCCCAACAGGTCGGCGATGTCGGGGATGATGGGCATCAGCACCCCCGCATCCAAATCGCTGATTTGCGGCAATGTTAAGAGCAATTGGCGTAGCGGGGTCCGCCAGAGTTCATAGAAACTATCGCCGTTTTCGTTTGCCTGTCCTGTCAAGACCAGAAAGCCATTGACCAAGGCATGGGTGCGCACCTCTTGCAGCAGGCGCGATTTGCCCACGCCACTTTCCCCACCGACCAGCCAAGCCGACCCCGCGCCCTCTTTCGCCTTTGCCAATGCGCATTGCAACTGCGTCATCTCGGTTTCACGCCCAACAAAAGTCGCCGCTTGCAGATAGCTCTCACGAATGGCCGGGGTTTCAAGCGGCATAGATATGCTGGCTGTTTGTGTGTTGTCAGATGGTGTCAGGATACGCTGTAACAATGACAGCAC
>JBCCFC010001291.1:0-3742 GCA_039029935.1 Chloroflexota bacterium | reverse complement strand
CATCCGTTTTGTCGGATCATCACATATTCACATACGTACGAATGTGAACACTTGTCGACTGTGATCTGGGGAGGTCGTCGTGGCGGCAAGATTTCACCCCGCTTGCATATCTTGATTGAGCAATCGCTCTAACATTTGTGCCTCAGCCGTGGGGATACATTTACTATTCTCAACACGCTGACAGACAATCTCATCACCAAATAACGATCTGAGTTCCGTGTGTGTAATGTTCCCCTCTGGGTATTGCCCCCCATAATTGGGAAAGCGAAAGCCATGTACCGCTGGATCAAACCCAGTATTGACGATTTGTTTGGAAACCGCTGGCATAGATGCTGGGTTTGACGATGCCATCGCAGATGATGCGGAAACGGTGGGGGAACCCAGCCCTGATTCTGTAAAAAAGGAGGTAAAGAGTAATAAACAAACGAGTGTACATGTCAGAATGATGGTAAATAGGTTTTGGTTGGTGTCCATGTTTACAATTGCTCCTCAGATTCAATGTCGAATTGGTCTTCATAGATTAATTGAGCATCTACATACATTTCTACATGATATTTTCCTGCGGGTAGGGCAAATTGACGCCCTTCTGCCAGCGAGAATATCATGGTTCCGGATGATTCCTCACCCCATCGGCGAATTTGACGTAGACTGGTTGCCTCCGTACCATCGCGATACACTTTCATCAAAAAGACTTGATCAGGTGCAAAGTCCGTATAATCCAATGAAATGGTGACATCACTGGCAACATCTGCGTTGGTTGACACGACATTAAAGGCATCCTGTACCCCTTGACCGCCAGCATTATCTGGTGCAACCAGCGCACCTCTGGAGGGCAATAGACCCGAACCACCGCCAAGACCACCACCTTGACCACCGCCAAGACCACCACCTTGACCACCACCAAGACCGCCACCTTGACCGCCACCCAAGCTCCCCGATTGACTATCGGCCAACTGTTCCTCGTTGTTGTGTTCGATGATTTCAAAGGCCGCATTTGTCACTGTAGGCGTCGCTTTTGTCTGTGAGCGTTCTGTATTCTCTACAATAGTATGTCCATATTCAAGCCAAACAGTCGTATTCTTCAGATGGGTACGTAGTATCTCGGCTTGAGCCAAAATGGTATCAACCGTTGCCGATTGGCTGGTTGCCTGACGGGTCGATTGATCATTGGCTTGATCTGCCAGAAGCATCTTTATCGTGGCATAGGTTGGTGAACCGTCACATGTTTGGCTACGCAAACAGGCAACCAGATTATCCAAATCCACCGATGCTGCGTTGAGATACCACCAAAATGTTGCTGGTGGGGCTTGGCCTGTTGTATTAAACGGAATCTCTGCTGCTATCTGCGTCAAAGGAGACGCATTTGTGCTGTTGGCATTCTCCATAGAACGTGCAGCATATCCAGCCACCTGTGTTTGCGCCATCTCGATGCCTTGTTGATAAATGGCAATGGCCTGATCGATATCGCCCTGCACCAAGTGCATCAACCCATGATTAAAACGTAGCGCAACTTGATGCTCGTCCGCTTGGATGGCGGTTTGGGTTGTGGCAATGGCCTCATCCATCTGTCCAAGCAGATAGTAGACCCAGCCCAAGTTCCAATGGGGCGCAGCACCCGAATGCTCGTGTTGAATCGTCAATAAATAGTCATCGACAGCAGATTCATAGTCCTTCTGACCAACGTGGGCTGTTGCCCGCTCAAAGTAGGCGACCGCATAGGTGGGTTCTAGCGCAATGGCTTGATCAAATGCTTGAATGGCTTGTTCATAGTCGTTTTGTAATGCCCAGCCCTTCCCCTTGGCATAGAAGTCAATGGCTTTTTCAGAGAACGGCTGTGGCACATTGGTATACTGATACCCCATCCACCCTGTTGCCATAATGGAAAGAACCAAGCCCATCGCAAAAAAGATATAGCCAATTTTTTGAATAAAGGTGGTCGATAGACCAAGCAGAAAGAGTGCCAGTGCAAACAATAAAAGTTGTGTCACATAGTCACCGGACTTATCTCCCCATGAAGAAGCGAGCTGGTTGGCCGCAACCACTTCCTCCTCTAGCCGAATGCTGGTCACCAAGTAGCGGTCTACCTTATATTTCTGCAAATTGGGGCGTTCACCCGTTTCGGGGTCAAAATAGGGTTCCTGTAGCAGCGGGCTAAGGCTGCGAGCGTGATCACGCACGGCAATATACCGTAGTTCGCTGGCAAAGCTGTTGTTGGTGATGGCCTGTGAAAGACGGGTGTCCCATTCAAGCCAATGTTGATAGGCATCCGCCCATGCATAGCCTGCCTCGATTTCGCCTGCGGCGCGCACACCGACCGCTTGAATTGCCTTTTGTTGCGCCTCTAATAAAGCCGCCCCTTCGTTGTCCGATGCGGACATCTCCAGATAGGCCGTGAATGCGGCAATAATGGCAATCAGGGCAATCAGAAGGCTGACCCCAATTTCAAAGGGTTCGCCTATGAACATCGGTTGACGCATTATTTTTTGCTTGTTCGTCATAACCATACCCCCTGCAGAATCTCCCACGCACGCCATATGTCCCACATGCCCTCAATGCCAGCACCAAAACAAACAAGCCCAAGCGCAATAGCACCGTATTGCATCAATCGACGAGATGAGTGCAATACCTCAGCCAGCGTGAGAAAGAAAAGTGCCCCCGTCAACCAGCAGATCATCAGGGTCATATGTAAGATTTTATTGCCCTGCTGACCACCAACTTCAAAATGTGTCGAGGCATCGAGGTCTAACTTCTGTCGTGCCTGTGCCCAAAGCTCTGCTAGATGCTGCTCTTGATCATAGCTGTTCTGGATGGCATTCCCCTGCGTCGTGTCTTGGTTAATTTCTTGGTTAATTTCTTTGTCAATGTTCTGGTTAATGTTCTGGGTAATGCCCGTGCTTTCCTCAAGATAGTTTGTTGAGAAAAATTGGCGACTGACAGCAACCAGATCGCTCACTGTCGCTTTTTCTGCCGACTCAATGGATGTGACCATTGGATTTGAGGCCGCAGCAAGTATCTCCGGTGTCTCATCAAATCGTTGTAAAAGCTCTGTGTTTAGCGTATAAACAGCATGAGCGCGTAGATTATTGTGGAGCGTTGCCGCATTGAGGATGCGTGTTGATTCTGTATTCAACACAGCACGCAAGCCTGCTTGCTCACTATCCCCAGGCGAAATCGTGGATGCTTCCCAACCAATCACAATACCAACAAATGTGACGATGGCAATCAAAATCGCAACTGATATTTGATATCGAGTGCTGTTCCCATCTTCATTGTCGTCCGTTGCTACATCCGAAACAACCTCTGCTTCTGGTATTTCTGATGTAGTTTGTTCATCAATGTGTGTATCTGATTTTAATTTCATACGAGTCCTGTCCTATCATAGTAAACCCAAAAAAGAAATTAGAAACAGTTCAGTTAGCACGCCCTCGTGCGGGTCGGATCGCACGAGGGCGTGCTAACTGAACTTTATTTTTAAAACATATTTGGGTTTACTATGCAGATATTTTCAAGAAAAATTGAGTAATCTATATAGTTCATTATACTCGAATTATCGGGTTGCGATCTCTGGGAATACTCTGGGAATACTCCGGAAATACTCCAGAAACGCTTGTAAAGCTCTCTAAGGAACATAAAAAGCACTGGGTAATAAAAAAAGAGAGGTTAGTAATCTATTGTTACTAACCTCTCTTTTTATTACCCAGTACTGACTCCACTGAAAAAAGTCCGACTTCTGTAGAATTTG
>JBCCFC010001290.1:0-3742 GCA_039029935.1 Chloroflexota bacterium | reverse complement strand
ATTTTACAGTATATAGACACAAAAAAATTACCACAAGTCTATATTATTATTGATGAGTATGATAATTTTGCGAACAAACTCATCACCAGCAACCAAGATGCCCTTTATGATGAGTTGACCGATGATAGTGGCTTTCTCAAAACCTTTTTCAAGGTCTTAAAAGCTGGCAGAGAAGATGGGATTATTGTCAATAATTTTATCACGGGCATTCTGCCCATCACGATTGATGAGCTAACATCAGCCTATAATACAGGTACGTTTCTGACGTTAGACCCTGGTTTTGAGGCCATGATTGGTTTTACACAACCTGAAGTTAATCAGCTATTGGACCAGGTGTATGTAGATCACGCGCTTGACCCTACGACGCGCAATGAAGTTAACACCATTATTAAAGAGAATTATAATGGCTATCATTTTGTGAAGCCAGGTGGGGAAGCACTGTATAACTCGACCATTCTTATGTATTTTTTGCGTTATCTCACGCTTCATAAAGAAATCCCTGATGAACTGACTGATCTCAACATCAAGACTGAGTTCCCGTGGGTACAACGTATCACCAGTGGCAAACCAGATGATACTGAAGAGTTTGTGACAAAATTGACCCAAGAAAATCGTGTTGCCTATAGCCGTAGTTTCTTGGTGTCCAAATTTGACATGTACCAATTTTTTCAAAAGGAATTCTACCCGATTTCCTTCTTCTATCTGGGGTTATTGACCAAACGCGATCACTTTCATCTGGGTTTGCCCAACCTCAATACAAAACAGATATTTATCCAGTATTTCAACCAAATCCACAATATTGATGTCTCAGATCGCTATGCGGACATGATGCAATCCTTTATTAATCACCCTAATATGGCACGTCTCTTTGCCGATTATTGGGAACTCTACATCAAACAATTTCCCGAAGCTGTCTTTCAGCCGGTCAATGAAAATTTTTATCGCTCGACCTTCTTTCAACTGTGTAGTATACATCTCTCACCTTGGTTTACATGGAATGTGGAGCGGTCCTATCCAGAGGGGAAAAGTGACCTTGAGTTTGTGGGCAAATATCATGAGCAGTTTGCAGGAATGCGCTGGGTGATTGAGTTCAAATATTTCTCAAATAGCAAGGTGCAGGAAGATGGCATCAAGATTGATGAGTTTCAGCTACGAGATAAGGATAAACGGCAACTAATGGGCTATGCCAGAGGGCTGGAGCAGGAATATCCGGAGGCAAAGGTTGAATTGTTTGTGATTTATTGTTTTGGGAATAAGGGATTCCGTGTTTTTGAGTTGTAGCCAAATAGAGACGAAGTGAGTCTGTGCCAGCATATAAAACGCATAAAAAGTAGAAATAAATTGAGCATCAAGTTTTTGGATAAAATGCAAACAAGCAAAGAACTAACGGGAAGGAAGGAAGCTCAGGAAGGGGTTGACAGAGATCAATGTCTTCTTCCTGCTCTTTCTTCCTTCCTGTTAAGTTTATTTTTTGTATGTCTATGTATTATGGTGATCCCAATACAAACCGTATATGCTGCCGATGATCCCATGACACGCCTTTCCGGTACGCTTGAACTTGAGATTTATGTCCAATTTGATAAAACCAATATCCATATCGAACCAGTAGCACTACCCGAAGCTGTTTCAGGGTTGCAGGCGTTGGAGATGAGCGGGCTAGAGATTGAAACCATTGAGGGTGCATTTGGCATTTCGGTCTGTCGCATTAACGGCGTGGGTTGCCCGGCGAGCAATTGTTTTTGTGATATCGAGAACTTCTGGACCTATCATTATTGGGATCATGGTCAAACGCAATGGGTTGAACATTTTTTTACGCCGGATAGCACCCTCATTACACAGACAGGGGCTATCGAAGGCTTTCATTGGGGACCCTCACGCACATCGCCTGCGGCACTGGACACAGCGCAGCGTATCATCGACACACGACCATCCATGAACTGGCTGCGGGATCAGCACATGGCTGATGGTGGCTTTGGAACGCATGATGCAACCGCGGAGACAATGCTGGCCGTTGCAGCCAGCGAGATAAATCCCTTTACATGGTATGATGAAATGACGGGTACAAAAACACCGATTGAGAATACACCGACGTTGCTAGACTATTGGTCTGCTGATGTCGATGCCGATGATGACCATACAAACAATGCCGCCGCGTATGTCGCAGAAGGTGCAACCGCCACGGGGAAACTGCTCTTGGGCGTTGCGGGAATTAGCCAGAACATTTATCAATTTGCAGGTATCAACCTTGTGGATAGACTCAAAAGTTACTATGACTTGGAGAATGGTATCTTTGGCTCTAGCAATACAGATCAGATTTACGGCATACTAGGCTGGCATCAAACGACCAGTAACATAGGCAGTCTGTTGGGCGTTGAACCAGTGCCCGATGTTGCGGTCAACGTGTTGAGAAAACGACAGAACGCTGATGGTGGTTGGGGGATGATGCCTGAAGAGGATAGCGATACGCCAACCACAACCCTGGCAATTCAAGCATTGGTTGCGGGTGATATCTGCAATGGGGCTAGGGATATGAAGGAGGCGATGGCGTATCTCAAACAAGTACAACGGTCGGATGGTGGGTTTGCATTGCGGACCAATCGCACCGAGAGCGATGTGTATGCGACAGCGTTGTCAATTCAAACACTGTTTGCTTTGGGGCATGACCCATCTGATGAGGTCTGGCAGATAAACGGCAAGACACCTTGGGATTTCTTGATGGGTGCCCAACTAGCACATGGCGGATTTACGTCGCCTGCTGATACTCAAGCAGATTTAACAACAACACAAGCTGCGCTCTTCACAGTGGTTGAAGAGACACGATTATTAGATGTACCGCGTCCGCTCTGCGATGACTGGTTTTTTCCAATCATTGGCAATGCGGAACGCGTCAGGAACTAGAACGATGCCAAGATTAACCAAACTCTATACAAAAAAGGGCGATGATGGCACGACTGCATTGGGCGGTGGTCAGCGTGTCCCGAAGGATTCGTTGCGTGTCAGCGTGTATGGCTCTGTGGATGAACTCAACTCGCAGATCGGTGTGGCACTGGCACATGGTCTGTGTGACCGTCTCCAAGAGGTGTTGCCCACCATTCAAAATGAACTTTTTGACTTAGGCTCAGACCTTTGTTTTGTTGAAGAGGATAAACAGAAATATTCGATTCCGCAGATGGAAGCACGCCATGTTGATACGCTCGAAGCACTAATCGACGAGATGACTGAGGTCGTGGGTCCATTGGAAAACTTCATTCTGCCTGGTGGCTCGCTGGGGGCGGCACAACTACATGTGGCACGCACTATCTGTCGCCGCGCTGAACGTGAGGCGACGACGTTGGCGCGTGAAGATGCGGTTGGCCCCCATGTAATCGGCTATCTCAATCGCCTATCCGACGCGCTCTTTGTGATGTCACGCTATGAAAATTTGCAGCAGAATGTGCCAGAACCGTTGTGGCAACCGGGCGCGTGATGGTGTGATGGTGTGATGGTGTACGGGTGTGATGGTGTGATGGTGTACGGGTGTGATGGTGTACGGGTGTACGAGTGCGATGGTATTATAATGTACTCTTCAACCTTTCAACCTTTCAACTCTTCAACCTTGCAACCTGCCCAAAGGAGATTCTTAACAATGATTCGATTTCCATATGGTGTTCGCGAATTTGCGAAGATGATCAATGGGGGATACCCGTACAAAGATCGCACACATCACATCCCCTTTCTCGAAGATTGGGGCTATGAACTGCTT
>JBCCFC010001289.1:0-3754 GCA_039029935.1 Chloroflexota bacterium | reverse complement strand
GTTATGTCTATATTAGTGCAGCATCGGTCTCTTTCAACGAAGACGACCTTAATAAGTTATTACAAAAATCGAGAACCAATAATCGTGTCTTGGGCATAACAGGGTTACTGCTCTATGCAGATGGTAATTTTATTCAAGTATTAGAAGGGGAACCCCAGAACCTTGAGATAGTTTTATCAAAGATACGTCGTGACCATCGGCACTCAAAGATCATTAAACTTTTGTCGAAAGAAATTGAGACACGTAATTTTCCAGATTGGGACATGGGCTATCGGCGTCTTTCAGCGAGGTCTTTGACCTCTATGCCTGATCTATCCAGTGTTTTGGCCTATGAAGATGTCCCCTCGCAAATGTTAGCCAATGTATCGCGCCAGATATGGCTGCTCCTGCTCTCCTTTACGCGGACAACAGATCGAAACTATACCATTCGTTCCGCCACTCCTTTGGATGCATTGCAATCTCTCCCGATTTTTGCCGTGTAAGCGTTTTGTAACATAAGCCTTTTGTGATGTAGATATTAACCAAAACATGTCACGTTATGAAGAAGCAGTGATGGGTGCAGGGTTCGGGGATGAACATGTTTTGTCTCTTTGGATTGTTCCTTCTTGACGCAAGTGAAGGCAGTTTGTATACTACAGAGAGTCGCATTCCTTAGTTTGCAACTTATCTAAAAAGTGTTTATGTGGATTGAGAGACAGTCTTTATTGACTATCCTAGCGAACATCCACCAAAACGAAAAATAATGAACATTCTAAAATACAGACGAAAGGGAAAATTCTAATGTTGAATAACGTATTCTCAATGCTTGCGAACATGTTGCCAGTGGAAGAAGTCAGCGCACACTGTGATGGCCCTTGTGGTGTCTACGATCCTGCTTCTGCACGCATCGCTGCTGAAGCTGTTGTGTCTATGACCAAAAAAATCAATGCACTACCAAGTTATGGTAGCGTCGCCACAGCCAACACCATGTCTCGCTACATTGCCATCAAAGAAGAGCAGGCACACTTGGCAAAGAGTGAATTGCTCGTGCTGTGGACTGACTACTTTAAGCCAGTTCATCTGGACGCACACCCAGACCTGCACACCACGTTCTGGAACGCTGCCAAGCTCTGCTCTGCCTGTAAAGTTGAAGTGAGCGAACAGCACGCCGACGAGTTGATGGATGCGATTGAAAATATTCACAACATCTTCTGGGCCACCAAAGGCCGCACTGATGTTCCTTTCTATCGCGCTGGCTAATCGCAGCCGTATAGTCAATAGATAGGGTAAGGCGATTTCGGGAAAAGAATATACCAGAGAGATAACGTATTCGTAGAGGCTTGATATATCAAGCCCGTACGAGCCGTTGGTCTATTTATTTTGGGAAATCGCCTAAATAGGATGTAAGATGATAGGTCTTGCATCCTATTTTTTGTTTTGGGAAAAGAGATTGCGCTAAGTAATGTTTTGAGTTCTCTTAGATTGGTACCCAAAACTTTCTCGTTCTGCGATTTATAATCATGACGATCCAAAAAAACAACAACTGCTGGCAAGAATGGATCCTCTGGCTATTGCGACGTCGCACACTGATGCGTGTCATCAACAACTCAATGAAACCCACATTGCAACCCGGCGACCTTGTGCTGGTCAATCCCTATGCTTATCGTGAGCAGCCCCCCCTAGTTGACGATATTGTTGTCGCCTTACACCCTTCCGTGACACACCCCAAAAAGCCAGACCAGATGCTCAAAATTATCAAACGAGTTGAGGCCGTTTCAGAAGCTGGCACTTATTTTTTGAGAAGTGACAATTCGCTTGAAGGAAGTGACAGCCGTGTCTTTGGTGCGGTTTCAGAAGATCAAATTGTTGGCCGTGTGACGTGTGTTGTATCGCTGGGGTAGGTCTTGTAAGCAAGTAACGCTGGGAATACTCATGAGCAAAAATATTTATGATATCCGTTATAGCTGGGAGAGCGTTCAGGGACAAGCCAAGAGAACACATTTCTGGCGTAATATGCTCTATGGTCTGCTGCTCCTTGCGATGACCGCCTTGCTTGTCTACCTGCTCAACTTGTGGCGAACAACGCAATACCAGTGTCATCTAAACAGTGCAGGGGAACGTGTCTGTATTGTGCGCTTCCGTCCCGAATTGGGTGCTTCAATGGAGTGTCCACCCTCTTGTGTACAGTTTGGTCTAGCTGATGCTGACTTTCGCACCTATCATTTAGAACGTGCTGATTTGACCGAAAGCGATCTCCAACGCGTCAACTTGACAGGAGTACAGATGAGGTTGGTGCAGATGGCTGGTGTCAACCTACAGCATGCAACCCTTCGTGCCAGCGATATGATGGGGGCAGACCTGCAAAATGTGGATGGCCGTTGGGCCGATTTTAGCGAGGCGTTGCTGCTGCGGGTCAACTTTAATGGAGCAGACTTGCGCCATGCTGATTTTTATAAAGCCTATATGAATGGCGCGGAAATGCGTAATGCCAATGCAACAGGAGCCTTTCTCCAAGAGGCAAGCCTTGAAGAACTTGATGCCAAAGGTGTCATTTTGCGTGGGGCAGACTTAACAGGCTCAGACCTCTACAATGCACTACTGATAGACGCCGACCTTGAAGATGCGATTTTGCGCAACACCGATCTGCGTCAGACTGACTTTTTGCGCGCCAACTTGACCAATGCTGATTTAACCGGAGCCATCTATAATCACCAAACTCGCTGGCCGGAGGGGTTTGATGCCGAGGTTGCGGGGGCTGTGTTGCGCTACTGACAGTATGATAATTTGAGGGTGTAATGCAATCTCACTTCCTGTGTCAGCATCTTAACAGGGTTGTACACAGAAGCAACGGGCGTCTATCACAACAAGGCCGTTTCATCCCATCCTACCTTGACCACTCTAGCCCCCAAACATCTGTTTCCTCTAAAATTGTGACTAGATTCTCTATTTCCATTGTTTCGAGATTCAAGTAGCCATAATGAATTCCTCGTTCCGAACCTGCATTGAAGGCAACCCATTTGTCCTCTGACCAAGTTGGCATACCAAGCCCACCACTTGCTCTATTAATAATGTACATATTTTCTGGATCACTTAGTTCTATCATGCCTATTTCTCTGGCTTCATATACACCATTATTTTTAATAGCTTTATGGAAAATAATATAACGCCCTTTAGGGGACCATGCGGGAAATCTACAAGAGATATCACAATCGGTGAGTTGTTCTAATTGGTCGGATAGCATACTATAAATAAAGATTTGCCAATTATTATCTACTATCTTCATAAAGACAATTTGTTCCCCATCTGGCGACCATACTGGGGAACGGCCATCTATGTTGTCTCCATTTTTTCTAAGTAGTGGAGTTTGCTCACTACCATCGGGATTCATAATCCAAAATTCTCCATTTTCATTGTTGTAAACACTATTATCACGATTATAAATGATTTGATTTCTCTTAGCAGACCAATCAGGCTCTTTTTCGTGTTTTTTGCTAGTTGTAAGCTGTGTTGGACTTTGTCCATCCGCATCCATTACCCATATATCGTAATCGTCATCGTCTTCTCCCAATTGTTTTGATTGATAGATAATTCGTTGTCCATTTGGAGACCAATCCAGCTTAGATTCATTGTAATCCTTGGAATTTGTTATATTTATTGGAGTAGGATTATTTTTATTTAAATCTATGATATAAATATCTCGCTGTTTTTTGTCATTAACTAAATCGTTGTTAACTGTATATGCTAATATAGGCTTCAAACCCACATTAGAAACTGG
>JBCCFC010001288.1:0-3754 GCA_039029935.1 Chloroflexota bacterium | reverse complement strand
GGGTGCCGGCGCTGATCGCCGCGGGCGTCACCGACTTCCGTGCGTATCTGCCCATCCCGGCTCACGTTGACGAGGCCACGACGTTCGTTGACCTCCCTCAACCATCCATCGGTCCCGATGACCTGCTCATCCAAGTGAAGGCGTCGGGCATCTGCGGCACGGACATCCACATCCTCAAGGGAGAATATGAACTGGCGGTATTCCCAATGGTGCCAGGGCATGAATTTAGCGGCGATGTGGTGGCAGTTGGCGAAAACGTGACCCGCTTTAATATTGGCGACCGCGTAACCGCCGACCCCAATATTCCGTGTAACCGCTGTGAAGCCTGTCAACGCAATGAACCCAACCAGTGTGAGAATCTGGCCGCTGTTGGCGTAACGCGTGACGGTGCATTTGCCGAGTATGTCTCTGTGCCAGAGTCGGTGACATTCCCAATTGGTGACTTATCCTACAGCGATGCGGCCTTGATTGAACCGCTGGCGTGTGTGGCGTGGGGTTTGCAACGGGTCCAAATTCAGGCGGGAAACCGTGTGCTGCTCTTTGGGGCCGGGCCGATGGGCTGTTTGCTGGCACAGGCAATGTCAGCAGCAGGGGCGTCGCAGGTCGATGTCACCGATGTCAATCCGGCACGGCTGGCGGTCATGGAAGAATTGGGGGTCACGCACACGATGCTGGCCGATGAACTCCCCAAGAAGGCCAAAGCCTTTGCGCCAAAAGGGTATGATGTCGTGGTCGATGCAACGGGTGTCCCTGCGGTCATCGAGCAGACCATGCGCTATGTGCGGTCGCGCGGCAAAATCTGGCTCTTTGGCGTTGCGCCGGACAATGCGATGGCCTCGTTTAACCCGTATGAGATTTTCCGCAGAGACTTATCGTTGATTGGTAGTTTTGCGGTCAGCCGTACCTTCCATGAAGCCATCATGATGATCAACAGTGGGAAGATCAACCTTGCGCCATTGGTGTCGCATACGCTACCATTGGATGAATTTGAAGAGGGTCTGCGCTTGGCGCAGGAAGACCCAAAGCGAATGAAGATTCAGTTTGAAATGTAAAAACAGCATTTCAGCTTGTCAGCTTGTCAGCTTGTCAGCCAGCGAACTGATAAGCTGACAAGCTAAAGTCCTGACTGCCTGACCCCTAATTGTATCGAAAAATATGATCTGATCTATACCTCGTCCCAAACAATTCGTTCCAAGCCCACGCCAACCACTGCAAATGTCTTTAGGTTTAACTCGTCCCCGTAGGTTGCGTGCAAATACCGCCGATAGTCACGCAACTGTTCTTTTGCCCCCTCTAACTCCGTCTTCACGATGGAAATCGCCAGCAACTCATCGCGGCTTTTACTGCGAATCTCTTTGCCACTTAATGCACTGGGTTGCGATTCATCACGTTTTTCCTGCTCATCACCTTTTTTCTCTGGTACAACTTTGTTGCGTGATATTTGCTTAAACTCAAAGAGTAGATGTGAGAATCCACGATTATGCATATCAGGCTTCAGCCACAGCAACAGATCGCCATAAAGCCGTCCAACGGCTGGCTCGGAGTGGATGGTGTAGAGGTTGTTGTCAAATAGCAACGCGATAAACAGGCTTTTGAGTGCCAACTCTTTAAACTGCGGATAATCGCGATTGTCGTAAATCGACATGAGGTTGGCTTCCACAAAATCACAGAGCGGCTGTAGGTTGCCTTCGTTAAATAGTGTTTCTATCACAACCTGAACTTGGTCCTGTTTGATAGTATCGGAAATCGCCATCCGCAGAATTCGTTCAGCATAGAACTCTTTCATCACCAGATTGGGGATCGCCAGTAGTTTTTTGCGATCATCTGTGCGGCCACTGATGGTGAGTGCGCCCAAATAGCAAAGCAACGATGCCAGCCGGTCACGCCGCATATTCGACGCCAATAGCTCTTTTGCGCCAAAGTCAGTACCGATTTTTGCAACCGTGATATCGTCCTGTGCATTCAGCCCTTCAACCATCAAGGTTCGCCCCGTCGTATATTGCGAAATATAGAGCAGCTTACCCCGATCTGCTTGCAAATTGTGGTCTAACATCTCATCAGGATACTCACCAGTCCGTTGCATATAACGTAGAAGGTAAAAGACCATGATGGGGTTATACAGGCGCGATGGTGCTTGGCGGGCACGGTTATTTGATGGCAACGATATATCTTGTTGAGGTGTCTCAGGCTGGGCTGCCCCTGGTTGGACTGTATCAAGTTGGACGGCCAATGCTGGTGGAATCTTGGGGGGCGGTGGTACTTCTGTGGTAAACCACGAACCATCATAATAGGCGCGCATGATGTCCAATGCTTCGGCATGTTTTGATGCACGTTCATTGGTCGGAATATCGAGGCTATCGACCACCTCCGTCAACATATCAGCAACTTCATGCTCATAAAAACCACAGATATCATTCAACTCTTGAAACCAGTAGACATGTTCGAAAACGTTGGCCCCACTGGTGGCATCATTCATGACAAAGGGCGATACACCTGTCACAAAGGTCCGGTCTAATCCTCGCCCTGACCCATAGCTTTTGAGGTTTTTAAAAAAGGTCTTGAACAGCCCCTCACCCGTCATCAAGCTCTCATAACGTCCCGTCATGCCCTGCTGCACACTCATCATCATTTCATTGGCAAAGTTGTCGTATTCGTCGATAAATAGATAGAGCTTATAGCCTATTTTCTGTACAGCATTCAAGGCATTGGCAAAAGATGTGCGGGCATTGTTCGGATTGATTTCGATTGGCGATAGTAACATATCGCTATATCTCACTTCAAAATCCTTAATATCACTGTTAATACATTCATTGAGGTCTGCTTCAATCTCTTCCAACGTACCATGTGACATAACGCGAGAAAAATCCCAGCGCATCACCATGTACTGATTGTGATAGGGGGTCGGGTCTTGCCCAATGGCGAGATGCCCAAATAGTTGTTCAAATCGGTCCGCTTTTGCGACATCATAATAATCCATCATCATCGACAGCCACAGGCTCTTGCCAAAACGACGCGGACGTAGAAAGAGCAGTTCGCTGCCCCACTCCTCCATAAAACGGATGCCATGTGTACGGTCAATAAAGAGGTAGTTGCCGTTGATCATTTTTTCAAACTCACGGACGGCGTATGGAAATTTGACCATGATTATCTGCTCCTTTGGATAGCGAATCTTGTGTTCTAAACTGGTGGTTATTCTACCACAGATTCATCCTTCTTCAACTCTTCATACACCTCTTCAAAGAGCATGGCAATGATGGCTGATCGGAAATCTGTCTCTTCAGTCACACGTTTGTATAGATCAAAGTTATTTTCGATCATGGTCTGTAGCACACCTGGGAAAAGCGATTCAAAGAGTAGGAGCAGGTTCTCACGTGTGTTGACCTGGGCACTGGCTTTCATGCTTTCATGGTTTGCCATGCGCGCCTTGAGCTCGGCAAAGAATACCTTGTCGGCTTCGTCAAACTCTGTGCCAAAGCGTTTGTTGAGCTCGTCGATCAGCTCACTCAGAGGGGACTTTTCTTCCTCCTCCCCAGTGCGCATGGCGTGTTCAGACATGGGGTCAAGCTCGCCACGCTGTTTTTCCAGCGCAATGGCCCCGCTAAACTTTTGCTGCACACGATAGCTTTCGAGGTCGATATGTTCACGCAGACTTAACTGCGGACGTGCTTTCTCTTGTGGCAACATACGCACGAGGAGTCGTCCAAAGAGGTAGAGTCGTTCTAAGTCGGCATCTCTGAAAGGGATCACCTGTGAG
>JBCCFC010001287.1:0-3758 GCA_039029935.1 Chloroflexota bacterium | reverse complement strand
CCTTGATATGGCGTGGCCGCTGATTGCGGAAAATGTTTTACAAACGGCAATGGGGATTGTCGATATTTTTTTGGTTGCCCAATTGGGGGCTGCAGCGATTGCTGGCGTTGGCAGTGCGGTCCAAGTGATGTTTTTTGTGACAGCCGCTCTGAGTGCATTGGCTGTCGGTAGCTCTGTGCTGGTTGCACAGGCCGTTGGTGCCAAGGAGAGTACAAAAGCGAGCCAGATTGCCAAGCAGTCTCTTGCATGGAGCATGTTATTCTCGTTGCCATTGGTGCTTGTTGGGCTATTGTTTCCAGGGCAAGTCATCGGCATTTTTGGCATGGAACCAGACGTAACCCTCATCGGGGCCGGCTATCTACGGATCACAATGGGGACAGCGTTTGTGATGACCTTGATGATTATTGCTGGTGGCGTTCTACGTGGGGCTGGTGATTCTTTTTCGCCAATGTGGATTACGTCGTTAGCCAACCTACTCAATATGTGGCTGACCTATGGTCTGATTTTTGGTGAATTTGGGTTCCCAGAGTTAGGTGTGATGGGGAGCGCATGGGGAACACTATGGTCACGGTGTCTTGGGTTGGTTCTGATGCTAGTGGTCATGTGGATTGGGCGTAATGGTGTTTCGATTCGCGGCGCGGGGCATTGGGCGCCAAATTGGGCAACTGCGTGGCAAATCCTGAAATTGGGGATGCCTGCTGCACTAGAGCAGGTTCTAATCTCGATAGCCTTTACAATCATGTTGATATCCATTGCCAGTTTGGGGACTGCCGCGCTCGCTGCACAACGCATTGCGCTAACAGCCCTCTCGCTGTCGTATTTGCCCGGAATTGGCTTTGGTATCGCCGCCACCGCGCTTGTGGGGCAAAGTATTGGTGCGCAACGTCAGGATGAAGGGGCTGCGATTGCCGAAATTGCCACCAACTGGGCTGTGGGGTGGATGAGTATTGGGGGAATTTTGTTCTTTGCCTTGGCAACGCCTATTATGCAGCAGTTCTCGACTGATCCAGATGTGGTTCATATTGGTGCAATGACGCTACAACCCGTTGCCATCATGCAGCCGTTTTGGGCAATTTTTATGGTGCAATCGGGGGCACTTCGGGGGATTGGGAATACTATGTTACCGCTGTGGTTGAATGCGGTAGGTATGTGGTCCTCGGTGGGCTTGGGCATTTTGCTACTCAACACCATTGGTGGTGGATTGCCCATTATGTGGACTGGGTTTATGTTCATCATCCCGCTGACCTCTGGGTTGGCGTGGTTGCGGTTTAACCGTGCCATTACGCACACAAAGATACAGGTAGCGTTCAACTAACAGCATTTGACGTGGATATTCCCCCCTTATATAATGATGACAGTTTCGTTGGCTATATATTTTTGGTTATATATTTATAGTCAATTTAGGAGGTGAATATGGTCGAGGTTCTCTCTTTACAATATGGCACCGCATTTAAACATGCCTTCAGCAAGCCCAATACATTTCGGGAATTTGTGTATGCTGTCACGGGTGTACACGTGAATCCTGTTGAAATTCATACAGAATACTCGTATTCTGAGCCTGTTGGCAATGTCGATGTTATCTATGACATTTTTGCCGAAGATACAGACAAACGTGTTGTTGTCGAGATTCAACACGTCAAAGAAGAGGATTTTTTTTCTCGTTTTCTGCACTATCATATGCTTAGTATTGTTGAGCAGGTGACGAGCCATGAAGCCTATGAGCGGGGTGCCCTCTGGGCCAAAACAGTCTATACCATTGTTGTCTTAGCCAGCGTCCCTAGAGATGGCAGCATGAATTTCAGTTATGGAACGCTGCCAATGCATGTTACGGATGAACATGGCGTCATTCATACCATTGCAAATCATAAACTCATCTTTATGAATGCCCGCAACGTGAATGAAAAGACACCGAGTGCGGTCAAGCCTTGGCTTGAGTTTATGAAAGACACGTTTCGTGGTGAAATTAATGAAGATCAGTATGCATCACCGACATTCAAGGAACTCATTGACAATATTCAGAAAACAACCATGTCATCTTCTATGTCCGCAGCAATTAAAGATGAAACGGCCTTGGCAATGGCTATCGAACGTTTTCGACGAGAAGGCCATGAAGATGGACTTGCACAGGGACTTAAGGACGGACGCAAAGAGGGGCGTCAAGAAGGACTTGAACAAGGTATCGAACAAGGCCGTCGTCAACAGCAGGAGTCAACGGCAAAAATTATGATGGAGAATGGTATACACATAGCCATTGTGAGCGAAGCGACGGGTCTTACAGAAGAAGAGATTGAATCACTTTCATAAAGTTTATAATAACAATAGGAGAAATCATGCCTAAAACCATCTTAACCTGCGCCATCATCGGCGCATTTACCACACGTGACCATACACCATACGCCCCGATCACACCGGAAGAAATTGCAACACAGGCGATTGGTGCGGCGCAAGCAGGGGCAGCGATGGTCCACCTGCATGTGCGCTATCCGGACACGGGGCTGAATAGTATGGAGTTGGCACACTACCGTGAGGTTGTAGACCGCATTCGTGACAGCGGTGTTGAGGTGTTGATCAATTTGACGACGGGGCCTGGTGGCCGTTTGGCTCTGAACAGAACTGCTGCTGGTGTTGAAATTGCGCCCGACACCAACATGGCAAGCACCATTAAACGGACCGAGCATGTCGCCGCACTCAAGCCTGATATGTGTAGTCTTGACCTCAACACGATGTGGTTTGGCACAAGCCCCACCATCAATGCGCCCGAACAGATTCGCGAGATGGCCGCTATCATCTATGAGTCGGGTGTTAAACCTGAACTGGAAATCTTTAACTCTGGTGACATTACACTCGCCAAAGACCTGATCAAAGAGGGTGTGCTAGACGATTCGCCCTATTTCCAAATTGTGTTGGGGGTGAAATATGGCTTTGAGATGAACACCGAGACGTTGATCTATACACGCTCACAACTTCCGCCCAATAGCACATGGGCAGGGTTTGGTGTGAGCCGGATGGCCTTCCCGATGTTATCACAGGTGTGGTTGCTGGGTGGTCATTGTCGGATTGGCATGGAAGATGCCATCTATCTGAGCAAAGGTGTCTTGGCTCCCGATAACGCTGCACTGGTGAGCAAAGCAAGACGGATGATTGAAGATTTGGGCGGGGAATTGGCAACTGTTGCTGAGGCGCGGGAGATTATTGGGCTGCCAGCGCGGTAGGGTCGATATTCGGTGGAGTAGTCAACCGCCAAGTAAGGAGTGGGAAGCGTGGATCAAGCACAACAGCAACTAGACTATCATTCAACATCCTTTACCCAGGGGCGCATGAATTTTGAGTGGGAAGAACTGACCGACGACGACATCCGCATGTCATATGATAACTGGGAGGCGGGCAAAGGCTTTATTAATGGCGATCCTCGTCGGATGCCCTTTGCGGATCAACTGCCGCCTTGGAGCCTGAACCGTCACTTCTTTCGCCTGCTGGCAATGACAGATACACGAGGGGGCAATGGTGCTACGCTCACACAGCTCATCGAGTCTGAACAACCGCTTGAAATCGAGATCGGCTTTGGGCGGGGTGATTTTTTGCTTGACCGCGCCCAACGTTACCCCGACAGGCTTTTTCTTGGGTATGAGACAAAAACCAAAGCCACTCGGCTCTGCTTACAACGGGCTGAACGCCTCGCACTTGAGAACTTCTGGGTCAGTGATGATGATTGTCGATTTAATATGCCAACCATGATACCGGACGGACGTGTTGACATG
>JBCCFC010001286.1:0-3763 GCA_039029935.1 Chloroflexota bacterium | reverse complement strand
TGGATTTCTACATACCAATTTTTGGAAAAAATTGGTTCATTCAGAAACCCATTGGACCAATCTGAAGTCTCGATACTTTCGGGGATTTAGTCCCCTACGCTGGCGTCCGCAACACCAACAGCCGAACCTCTGTCATATCCTCAATCGCAAAGCGAATCCCCTCACGCCCCAAGCCGCTCTCTTTGACACCACCATAGGGCATGTGATCCACACGCCATGACGGGATGTCACCGACAACGACGCCGCCGACCTCTAGCGTATCCCACGCCTTGTGTGCTTTGTAGATATCACGGGTGAAGATGCCAGCTTGCAGACCAAAGACGCTGTCGTTGATCTCGTCAAGCGCATCGTCAAAGCTGCTAAACTTGGACAGAATTGCCACCGGACCAAACGCCTCTTTACAGACCACTTCTTCATCTTTGGGTACATTCTCCAACAGCGTCGCCTCCAGCATCGCACCTTCACGCTTGCCACCGCAGAGCAGCGTTGCGCCCTTCTCCAGAGCCGACTGCACCCATCCATCTAGGCGGCTGGCTTCCTTCTCCGAAATCATAGGCCCGATAAAGGTGGCCTCATCCTTGGGATCGCCCGCAATCAACGCCTCGGTTGCCGCCACCAAGCGGTCACGGAAATCGTCATAGACGGCTTCGTGAATCAGGATGCGCTGGACACCAATACAGCTTTGACCGGACTGATAGAATGCACCAATGATAATGCGCTCAACCGCATCCGCAATATCAGCATCTTCATCGACCACAACTGCGGCATTGCCCCCTAACTCCAACACAACAGGTTTCTTGCCCGCTTTGGCTTTGAGTGTCCAGCCGACTTCTGGCGAGCCTGTAAAACTTAGCAGCTTGAGCCGCTCATCGGTCGTGAACAAGTCCGCTGCATCACGGCGACAGGGCAGCACCGAGAATGCACCTGCTGGTAGGTCGGTCTCGGCCAGCACTTCGCCAATCACCAGCGCACCGATGGGCGTGAGGCTGGCAGGCTTGAGAACAAAGGGGCAGCCAACGGCCAATGCTGGTGCGACCTTGTGTGCCGCCAAATTGAGCGGAAAGTTGAATGGGCTGATAAACGAACAGGGGCCAATCGGAACCCGTTTCCACATGCCCGAATAGCCCTTGGCACGTGCGCTGATGTCCATCGGCAGCACCTCGCCATAGATGCGTGTGGACTCTTCTGCCGCAATGCGGAAGGTGTCAATCAGCCGTGACACCTCGCCGCGTGAATCTTTGATGGGCTTGCCCGCTTCGATGCACAGAGCCATCGCCAACTCATCAAAGCGTTCCGTAAAGCGTGTCACACAGTGGTTGAGGACTGCCTGACGCTCATAGGCGGGCATATCGCGCATGGCATCCTGCACATCCACCGCCGCCGCAATCGCACGGTCGATATCGCTAGGCGTAGCCATTGCGACCTTGGTTGCCACCTCACCCGTATACTTATCCGTCACCACCAAATCCTGATTGGGCGATTCTGGTTTGTTGGCAAGATAAAATGGATAGCTTTCTTTTAACATAATCTCGTCTCCGTAAAAAGTTGAAGGGTTGAAGGGTTGAAAGGTGGAAGGGTGGAAAGGTTGAAGGGTTGAAGAGTGAAAAGGTTGAAAGGTTAAATAGTTTACCTCATCACCATCACACCCCCCGCACCATCACACCCCCACACCATCACACCCCACATCCTCTAAATCTGCGCGCTCCGCTCTTTAATCTCGATATTCAGGATGCGGTCGTTGTCAATATAGTCGATGGGGCAGTCGATGAGGTGGACGCCTTCGGTGTTGAGAGCACGGTTCATCACGGAATAGAGTTCCTCTGCCTTTTCCACACGATGCCCCTTTGCCCCATAACTTTCCGCATATTTGACAAAATCAGGATTGCCAAAGTCGAGGCCATAACGTTCAAAGTGCATGTTGTCCTGTTTCCATTTAATCATGCCATACCCATCATCACGTAGAATCAACACGACGATATCAAGCCCCAAACGCACAGCGGTTTCCAGTTCTTGCGAATTCATCATGAACCCACCATCACCGCAAATTGCCATCACCTTGCGGTCAGGGTGGACAATCTTCGCTGCCATTGCTGATGGTAGCCCCGCCCCCATCGTCGCCAGAGCGTTATCCAGGAGAACGGTATTTGGCTCATGCGCCTTGTAGTTGCGTGCAAACCAAATTTTGTACATCCCATTGTCGAGTGCAATGATGCCATTCGCTGGCATGACACGGCGGACATCAGCAACCAAGCGTTGTGGGTAGACCGGGAAGCGTGGATCATCTGCCCCCTCGAGAAGATGGGCATCCATGTGTTCCTTGACCTTCATAAAGTAGGAAAAATTCCAGCGTCCCTGTTTGAGAATGCGCTCTTTGATCTGCCAAATGCTGTTGGCGATGTCACCCACAACCTCGACTTGCGGGAAGTAGACTGGATCGACTGAGGCGCTGGAGAAGTTGATATGAATGACCTGCACACCATCCGGCTCCATAAAGAAGGGCGGCTTCTCCACAACATCATGACCCACGTTGATGATGAGGTCTGCCCCAGCAATGGCACGATGGATAAAGTCATTGGCCGACAATGCCGCATTGCCCATAAAGAGCGGATGACTCTCATCCACAACACCCTTGCCCATCTGCGTGGTGAAAAACGGGATGCCTGTCTTTTCGATAAATTGGTTCAACATGCGCGCGGTTGACTTACGATTTGCACCCGCACCAATCAGCAAGAGAGGGCTGGTACTGTTTTCAATTTTATCCACCGCCCATCTAATACACTTTTCTTCTGCGGTTGGACGACGCACCTCGCTCTGCGGAAAGACCCGTGCATCTGTTTGTTCATCGGCAATATCTTCGGGAAATTCGAGATGTACAGCCCCAGGTCGCTCTTCCTGCGCCAGCCGGATCGACTCACGCACACGCGCTGGAATGTTGTCACCGCTGACAATCTGTTGTGTAAACTTGGTCAGCGGACGCATCATATCCACAATATTGACAATCTGGAACTGCCCCTGTTTGCTGCTTTTGATCGGCTTTTGCCCTGTCACCATCATCATTGGCATGGCTCCCAGTTGCGCATAGGCCGCTGCTGTCACAAAGTTGGTTGCCCCGGGTCCCAGCGTCGCCATACAGACCCCAGCCTTCCCCGTCAACCGCCCATAGGTTGCGGCCATAAAGCCCGCCGCCTGCTCATGGCGTGTCAAAATCAATTTGATGTTTGACTCCTTGAGCGAGTTGAGCATGTCCAGATTTTCTTCCCCCGGAATACCAAAGATATATTCAACGCCTTCTGCCTCGAGTGCCTTGACAAATAGGTCGGATGCTTTCATACGAATTCCCTCCCGTTCTATTTTTGTAATTTATTTTGATTTTTTGTCCATAACATGACATGATATAGTTTATAACACTGGCTTGCTATACAGTCTATTGTAGACCCTGATTCTGTTCTGCAACGTCTATTGCTTACAATATGGATAACTGTTTATACGCAACTTTTGTTTCAGCTTGCTGGCAATGACCGTGGCTAGGGCTACGAATTTCATCCATCCCGTCTATGGATGATTCTCACAATCATTTGTATGAGAAGTATGGCTAATATGTAAAAAATGTATCAAACGAATAGAACTGGATTCAATGATGTTAAATCGGCTGTTGAAGATGTCATTGATCATGACAAGATTTTGAAGAATTAGATATATCAGCAGTATCATGTAGAGATATTTAGAGACATGGTTCGCGCAGACACGTTTACTAGCTGCGAAG
>JBCCFC010001285.1:0-3778 GCA_039029935.1 Chloroflexota bacterium | reverse complement strand
CTTCTCCTTGCTGTGCATGATATACCGCAACAAATCCTGTTGGCAACAGTGCAGCTGTCTCCACTTCCGAGCGGCGCAGCAACAATTCCTGATCAATGTAGGGCTGAAGAAGGCTGACCACGCTAACCAATGGGCAACCTTGGTTAGCTGCCAGACCTGTTCAAGGGCATCTTCGGTAAAATTTTGGCCTGTTTCATCTGTATGTTGTTGATAGAGTACTCGTACATCCTCATGTGTAAAACTTTCCATTTGCAAGGATTTGGCCTTGATATTGAAAGCGCTACCGCCTGTAATGATTTCCTTCTCTCGGATAGAATGGATACGATAATCACGAACATCACGAATACCACAGAGGATAACACTCTGTGGGAAATGATTGGGACGCTTGTAATAGCCAGCGCGCAACTGACGTAGAACAGAGATTAAGGTGTCACCGATTAATGCATCAACCTCATCAATAAATAGCACTAAAGGTAATGGACTTACTTCTGACCATTGTGATAGCAGGGTACTGAGTGCAGAAAAAGGTCCGGCTGTTTTTAAAATTTCTACATTGTGTTCTTTTGGGTAATTATCCTTTAGATGATCAGATGCACTTACGGCAATCTCATTTAAAATTGCTTGCATCGCGTCCGCTACATTTTCGCGCGCAGCTTGCGCCCCCTCAACATTGACATAGAGACAGCGAACCTTACCTTGGGCATTGAGATGATCCATCAAGGCAAGCAGATAGCTTGTTTTGCCCACCTGTCTGGGTGCATGGAGGATGAAATATCGTTTGCGTGTAATCAACCGCTCAATCTCATCAAGCTCAAAGCGAGTTAAGGGGTCAATGATATAATGGTCCTCGGCAATCATTGGACCTTCGGTATTAAAGAATTTTTCCACAGCTAAACATCTCCATTATTTGCAGAAAGAAAATATGTTTCACTTCCTCTCCCCAAGTCTACCACAGGACAGACTACTTGGCAACAATGGTCAATGATCGGCGGTGTTCATGTTTCTATTCGGTCAGTGCCTTCTCACACCATGTGAGCAGGCAGCCATGCACGATAGACAGACCACTGGTCAGCCGCCGGGTCCCAACGCAGCTCAAATGAACTATTATCCACCGTTTGGATCAAATAACAGCGCAGAGATTTCCCCTGAACGCGCTCTTCCCATTGGCGACCAAGGTCGCTGACATAGCGGTTGCGATCTCGCCAAAGAAATGAAGTGGGGCGCACGGCTCCGCTGGGCATGACGCGTACCAGTACATCGACGGGTTCATTGACTAAATATTCTTGATTCATCGTTATTGGTTATCCTTAATTGCCTGCTCATAGATTGCCTGCCTTACAAATCCTTGATGGTTTGCTAGTCGAAGTTTGGCTTCTATAGCATCCACATCAGCCAAGGCCATGACAACGGCTGTTTTCACACCCCAATCAGCTTCATTTAATAGCTGTTCGGCTGTGTCAGCACTAATGCCAGTACTTTCCATGACTATACGAATTGACCGCTGTTGTAATTTAGCATTGGTGGGCTGCACATCTACCATCAAATTACCATAGACCTTGCCCAACTTGACCATTGCACAGGTGCTGATTGTATTGAGGACCAGTTTCTGCGCGGTTCCAGCCTTCAGTCGGGTACTGCCTGTCAATATCTCTGGTCCTGTCAGTGCCTCAATCGCAAGGTCGGCGACATCGCTCATGGGTGTATTGGAATTACAGACCAAGGCAACTGTCTGTGCGCCCACTTCATGCGCATAGGTTAGTCCCGCTAGTGTATACGGTGTGCGTCCACTGGCAGCAATACCTATCAGCATATCATGGCGGGAAAATCCATGCTGCATTAAATCACGCTGCCCCTGTTCGGTACTATCCTCGGCCCCCTCAATCGACGTTGTGAGCGCATCCTGCCCGCCAGCCAACAGCGCAACTACTTGGTCGCGACCAACACCAAAGGTGGGCAACAGTTCAGCCGCATCCAACACCGCCAAACGTCCACTTGTACCTGCTCCCTGGTAAAAGACGCGGCCATCATTACGCAATGTATCGGCAAACCAATCCGCTGCTTGCGCGATTTGTGGCAAAACAGCAGCAATCGCCAGAGGCACGTGTGCATCCTGCTGGTTGAAGAGACGCACCATATTCAGTGTTGATAGACTGTCAAGGTGGGTGCTGGCAAGGTTTCGTTGTTCGGTCAATGTGCGTTCAGTCTTGTTCATGGCATTATTATAGCCCCCTATTGTGAGATGTCACAAGCCAGTGGGGAATAGGAATATCATCTAATCACTGCATCACCAGCGGAATGTAGCCAATATACAGAACCTCAACGCGTTTGTGGACAGTCAGCACATTGTTGCAGGGTTCTAGGGCCGTATGGGTCAGCATCTTCTGCGTCGAGAACACGATTTCCAATGGCCCCACTTTATCTGAAGAAACCCAGAACGATGTTTCGCCATGATAGAGCAACGTGGCGGCCCCTATCTCTGCACCCGGATCTCCTACGTGGTCGATGCGAATCGGCTCATCAGAATCAATATGAACACGGAACTCCACAAGCCTATTCACAGGAATTTGCTCTGGGCCATGAATCATGACATCATAGTGACAATGGGCTAAAATACTGCTGGGCTGATAAGGGTGGCTGACAAATGACGGAGTTGGCGTACTGGTTGGTACAGTAGTTGGTACTGTGGTTGCCGCGGTAGTTGGTACAGTGGTTGGCACAGTGGTTGATTCTGGCACAGGCTCAGTTGGGGATAAGATTACGGTCGTCTGAGTAGGCACTTGGGTTGGTATTGCTGTTGGCGTTATTGTTGGGAAATTGGTTGAGATAGGATACAGTGTCGGTACAGATGTTGGCGCAGGTGTCGGTATAGGAGTCGCTGTCAGTGTAGGTGTCGCTGTTGGCATAGGAGTCGCTGTCAGTATAAGAGTCGCTGTTGGCATAGGAGTCGCTGTCAGTATAAGAGTCGCTGAAGGCGATAACATTGTGGGCATTGCGGTTTCTATCGGCGCAGTTGGCGTGATTACCACTTGTGTTGTCACAGTCGGTGTAATCATTGTGTAGGTCGATGTTGGAACATTGGTGGGTGTGATGGTTGGCTGTGGAATTGTCGATGAATTTATCTGGGTTGGCGTGATTTGATAGATACTAGCCGATGTCGAGGATGTAGGCATTCCCCACACGGTTACGAACGTAAATGCAAGAATGACAAGGAGCCAAATTGTTTGGCGCAGTTTATGACATAGACGAAAATGACGGTGTTCTCTGCTTCGGATATGAAAACTGTTGCTCATGGACATATTTTATAGCAGATTGTGCAAAAAAACATGTCACCATCCTGTCCATTTACCAACGGTTGCCAGGAAGGGGGATCAAATACTCTGGCACGGTTCATAGCGATTACCCCTTATGGGAAGTGTTCATGGGTACTTAGGAATGGTGATTAAATAACGCACCCATTTAGGTCAGACCCGCACGGGGGTGTGCTAACTGAACTTGCGAAAGTTAAATAATCGCCATTCCTTAATTTCTGTGAATTCGCCTTATTTTGGATAGTGAGCCAGTAATCGGTCAGTCGCTATCTGAACACCGACCCACCGAATACCAACCCACTGAACACCAACCTACTGAACACCAACCTACTGTAACGCTGATGCGTGGTACTCGATATGTTCCTGCATAAATGATGCAATGAAGTAATAACTATGGTCATAGCCATCCTGCAAACGGGCAGTCAACGGATAGTCAATCGCCGCACAGGTTGACTTGAAGAGGTCAAAGT
>JBCCFC010001284.1:0-3788 GCA_039029935.1 Chloroflexota bacterium | reverse complement strand
ATGTAATTATGTAATCAGATTTCACCCTCTTTCCACTGTCCACTTTCCACTGTCAACTTTCAACCTTCCACTTTCCACTTCCCACTTTCCACTTCCCACTTTCCACTTCCCACTTTCAACTGTCAGATGCTGTCTTTAAAGATTTTTTACAATTTCCAAACATTTTGACCATAATTTGCTAATACCTCGCCTTTAAGATGGAGATAGACAGACAGTTATAAACTCGATGAAAAACAAAAGGATTGATTATGGACCTAACAGGACACAAACTGGGTAAATATATATTGACAGAAAGGCTGGGGCGTGGTGGCATGGCCCAAGTCTATAAGGCGTATCAACCGTCATTAGAACGCCATGTTGCCATCAAAATTTTACATGACCATCTGACCGATTCTGCGGACTTTGTTGCACGGTTTAAGCGCGAGGCCAAAAACATTGGCAGGCTTCAACACCCACAAATTGTGCGCGTGATCGACTTTGATGTCGAAAGTGATATCTATTATATTGTCATGGACTACATTGAACATGGCACATTGGCCGCTTATTTGAGTAGCAAGGGGGTTCTTCCTGTCACGGATGCGTTGACCATCATCATCCAAGTGGCCGAAGCCCTGCTCTATGCACATCAGCAGGGCTTGATCCACCGCGATATCAAACCAGCCAATATTCTGTTTACGGATCGCGAACACACCCGTGTCTTGCTGACGGACTTTGGTCTTTCATGTCTGCTCACAGATATAAATGAGCTAACCGTCAGCGGTGCAATGGTAGGGACTCCTGCTTATATGAGTCCCGAATGTGTGCTGGGCGAACAGTGTGACCGCCGCACAGACATCTATAGCTTAGGGGCGGTTCTTTATCAGATGTTGATTGGCGCACCGCCCTACAAAGCCGACACGCCCTATGGATTGATGTTTAAACATGCCTATGACCCTGTGCCATCTCCCCGTGCCATGCGTGCCGACTTACCGGAAGCCCTTGAAACAGTGATCCTACGTGCGCTTGCCAAACAGGCCGACCAACGATACCAAGATATTTATGCATTTTGCGAGGATTTGACCCAAATTCAGACGCAGCTACGCAGTGGGATTGCCAACCCGCTTCTGCAAAGCTCATCCACGGGTCTAAACCGTGGCAGCGGCTTCCGCTTTGGGCAGAAAATTTGGCATCGTTTTCAGCAGGCAAAGCCATCAACCGGGATCTCCACCGATAAAATAGCCTCGCAAGCCAGCATGAAAGGCAATCAGCCGAGGACATCCTCAAAGGTAAGTCAAGCACAAAGCTCAATCTACGATTTAGAGTATGATTCGCAAGCGGCTTCTGTTGTGGCAAAAACGGATGACGCGGCAGGCGAGGGTGCGACCCAGCAATCCATCTACCAATCTATTGTTCACCATATTCCATCAAAACAGCAAGTACCCTTTGTGGCCTTGTGTGCCGTCTCGCTCAGTGTGGTCAGCATCGCGTTGCTCACCATGCTGACAGTGACGGGGTTTGGCGCGGGATTTGTGCCACCACCGCCACCTCGACTCGTAAATAACAATCCGCCCCCAGCATTTACTATCACCCAGCAGCAGAGGAACGGGGGGCCAGCCCTGCCACAACAACGGCTAGCCCTTCTAGACAATACAAGAGATGGTGATGTTGCGCCGATTGTCCCAGTTTCACCAGATGAACGTGTTGCAATTGTGCCGCAGCAAGAGCGTGCACAAGAGCCTGCGGGCCAACCAGAGCCTGAGACTGAAGCGGATGGCCTGATACTCGTACCCACAAGCAGACCTGTCGATGCTTCGCCTACTGTGACGCCAACGACGCAAAGCCCTAGTGCGATTATCAACCCTGCCAATATCCCAAGCGCATCATCCGCCGACTCGCAAGAGAGCGAAGGGCGCATTGGGCTATCAGCCATCATTGCCCCGACTAATACTGCCACGCCTCTGACCAGGGTTGAGCCACAGGTAATCCCACCAACACCTGTGCCGCCCACACCTGTGCCACCAACACCTGTGCCACCAACACCTGTGCCACCCACGCCTGTACCACCAACACCTGTGCCACCAACACCTGTGCCACCAACACCTGTGCCACCAACACCTGTGCCACCAACACCTGTGCCAACGGCCATTGTCATTGTTGTCCCACCGGCTAGTGATAGAGTCAATAGTAGTGCGTTGGATGAGAGTGCTGCGGATAATAGTCAGAGTAATCCCCAAAATAGTCCAACAACGATTGGGGTAACTGAGTTATCCCCTCCAGTCATCAACAATGATGAGCGTTCTGGGGATAATGTTCGTGATGGCGGTAATAGTCGTGATGGTAATGATACTAACCGAAATAGACAAAATGGCGGTATACAAGCGCAGAACGATAATACCCAAACCGTGAGTCAAACAGGTGAGCGTCGCTCAATTGTCGGAAATTCAGGGACGGACGCTGGTAATCCACGTGGTAATAATGATAATAACGATGATGATAATGGCAATAGTGATAATAACAACAACGATGATAACAATCGTGGTCGAGGAAAAGGGGAGCGCAATGGTGGCAGCAGAGGGGGTGAACGGTCAAACAGATAGACAATTCATAAATCAAAATAAATAATCACAAAAAAAGAGGGGCGATGCTAGAATTATCTAGCATCGCCCCTCTTTTTATACCACACAAGGAGAAAACCATTGAAAACCCATTACCCAATCCATCTACAGTTTATCATGGATTGGCTGTGACTACATCGGCGGTGTGTCGGGTTGGACTGAGATGATTGATGGATTCTCCGTCAAACCGCCGCTACGTCATATGACATATAAACTTTATTGCTTTCATGCCCAAGACTGTTATCCAACCGGAGCCAAACTCGAATTGACATGGTTGTTTAGATATAGTTCACCCTTGCCAGTTTGTTCACTGGCAATGTGTCCGTTGTATTTTCCATTCATCACAGAATTTGGCACAGACGTGGTTTGCATTGACCAAGCTTGAAAAACGGACAAGATTTGTGTTAAATTGGTCGGTCCTCCAAATCCTTGAAATATTGCTTCTTCTTTGCGACAGACCAGCCAGTTGTGTTCAGAAAGTGTTCGGTCTACCTCTGGGAAAGAACTGTCTTGTAGGTCTGTCCCCGTTAAATCAATCATAACAGACCAACCTGGATTGTCCAAAGATTGAATTTGGATGCCTTCTCCATGCTCCCATTCACCGTCTGAATTTTTGAGCAAAAAATTTTCTAACCATAAGAACAATTCCATCGTTTTATCCTCCTCATTTGAAATTACACCTGTGCGGGGATTTCGTCATCTGTTGCTGCCCGGACGCCACCCGTAGCATTTGGGTCATGCACATGGGGCGTTTTGATCAACTTACCTGTTGCTTTATTATAATGAGCAGCACCAATACCATCATAACGCTTGACTAACACCCAAGGTGCAGGGTTGTGCGAGTTTGTCTGGTGCTGATAGGTTGCATAACGTGTGATGATACCCGTGTGTGGGTCACGATAAAATATGCTGTGTGGCCCTGATGCACTAAGATTTGGATGCAAATAGTTACGAATACGACTCATTGATGATTTCCATCTGTTTGTCTGTCATACTGAAAGACTTCTGTAAATAGGGCTTTTACTACACAAACGATCATTGGCAAGGAAACAGTTAAGTTTTCATTCATTAGGATTTTTATTTTTTTTGGCGTATTTGTGAGATTCATTATAAACTTGCTGAAAAAATCCTTGTGTTGGTGAGTCCTTTTTTTGTTTCAATGAAAAGGTCATCAACCACCATGGCGTGAAAACT
>JBCCFC010001283.1:0-3791 GCA_039029935.1 Chloroflexota bacterium | reverse complement strand
GATCAAGGAGACGCAGCGCCCTCCTGGCGATGGAGCCGTCAACTCGTCCAGCGTTCGCTCCATGCGCTTTTGATGTCGCCCGACGTTAAAACTGGCAAACAGCCCCGGCTTTTGCCAGTCCGCAATCGGACGCATTGTGCCATCAACTGAAACGGTCAGCGGTTCAATCAATCCATGTGTTGCCTCTAACTGTGCAGAGACACTCATATTGGTATATGCTCGACCCTGATATTGGCGTAGGATGGGCGTTTTGGGTTGTGGGCTAAACCCCAACCGATCATAATATTGATACCATGCACGGCTTGAAATTTCAGCCAGTACACTATATGTGAAGGGCGTTAGTACATCAGGGGCAAGAGGCTGCATAAAGGTTTTTGACCACAGTTTGATACTGTCGTCACCTGTTGCCATCTTCACTGAACCCGATTGTGCGCCGCCTGATTGTTGATTTTGAGCAAGAGGCTCAACTGTTTTGTATGCAAACAAAATCTCTATATCCTCTTAAATGCTTGATAAATGATGTTATCAGTTTTTAATACAGATTTTCCCTATCATTCTCGCTTGAATAGAAAAAAGTGTCAATTTATAAGGTGATTCGATTCTTCATTCTATCAAGATGGGGTAGAATGGGAACGATTATTTGATCCGAATTTTTTACCAACACAAATTGTAACTATGAATGTTTTTTTGCATTGTCAGCTTGTCCAGTTAGGAACCGCGTCTACGGTTATGAACAATCGAAACCGTAGGTCACGCTACCAGCGTGACAATCGTTATCGCTCCTGCACAATTTTATTGATGGTATGTATATGGTCTCTTCTGGCGACCATTACATCTCGCCCCCTTCATGCACAATCAACACCACCGACTATCACCGCCGCAACAGATGACGCCGCCGCATCCTCGACCGCTAAACCAATCCTCCTCGGCGAATACGTCTTTCAACAATTTCAGCGTGACGAAACCGCCACCTTCGCCATCAACATTCCTGAAACCGGAACCTATCTGATTACGGCTGATGATCCAAGCCAAGCCATCGCCTTTGATTTGATTGTGTCGAGCGTCGATGGTGATTATCAATTTCGTGATTTATTTCAGACCGCAGAGTTTGTCTTTGAGGCGGGTGACTATACACTGGAATTTATTGCTGTGGACCATGCCCTGCTGTCCTTTGTCGTGTTGGGGTTGCTGGGGGAGATGAGCGACGATGTAGAGAAGCCTGGTCAACTCTACAGTGGCGGCGTCTATACAGACAGGGAAACCGCGCTCAATCGGCAGACAGACCGTTATGCGACATTGACGATACCACCAAGTGACTATTACCAAGAGGTGAATCTTGTGGTGGAGACACCGTTTGGTATCGACGGTGTCGCCTATCACCTCGTTGTTACGGATACCCATACAACCCACATCCTGACAACCACGCCCATGACGCCTGCCAATATTTTGACTTTTTGGACGCGAGGGGGCACATACCCTGTTGTCATTTCGCCTGTTCCGGCCACGCCAAATAGGAAGTCCGATGACGCTATGTCCAATTCAATGTTCAATTCGGAGCCCAATTTAGACCCCAATTTAGACTCCCTAATCAGCCGTTTCACCTTGATTCCCTTTTTAAGTGGTGTTTTGCCACAGTTACAAAAAGAGACCCAAACCATTGGTGAACTTGTCGAATTGGATGATAGCCGCTATTATCAGATGACTGTAGATAAGGCGGGGGCGATGGTGACGGTTGCATTAAATACACAGACTCGACAGGCCGACTTTGATCTGTTTATTGGGATGACACCGGACGAGCCGTTGTGGTCCAATACCAATCCGGGAAGTCGCGAAACGGTACACTTTGTTGCGCCAAAAGCGGGTGATTACTATGTGTGGGTTGTGAATCAGGGTAGCTCGGCGGGTAACACAAGGTTAGCCAGACAGGGACGTTTGACATTAACGTTGAGCGAAGACCAAACGACGCCATCACTGCCGGTGAACGAGCGCATGTGGGGGCATGTGATCAGTGGTGAGCGCACGGTTCATCGGCTGCATGTGGATGAACCTGATCAGTTGCTGACCGTGATTTTGCTGGGCAGTGATGGCACTGATTTGGATCTGGAAATACGTCGCTATGATGATCAGGGGCAAATTGCCTATCATCAACGAAGCATGGGTGATACATCAACGGAGATGATCAGCTTGGTGATGCCACGGTCAGGAGACTACGAAGTCACCATCACCAATAATCGGTTTGAGGACAGCGATTATTTTGTCTATGTGCGTACCGAGGAAGCTATACAGCAGGCCGGACAGTGGGCGGTTGAGGCACAGGCAAGCAGTGAGTTTAGCGAAACTAATGGTGCGGCCTATCAAGCCACTGGCGCACCAGATACACCCAACGTGGGTGACTACCCAACGGCATGGATACCTGCAACGCCCAATGCTGGTCTTGAGACGCTTGAGTTGACCTATGCCTACGCCGTTGTCCCGTATGAAGTTCATATCTACGAGACATTTAACTCGGGCACTATTATTGAGATTCAGGCACTTGACACCAGACAAAATGTGATGCAGAATCCTACATTAGATCGCTGGGTAACGCTCTGGGCAGTATCTGATGAGGATGAAGACGAGGATGAAGATGTGACTGACTCGGTCGATGCAAATGTACCTATCAGCAGAACTGTTGCCGCCCCGAAAGTATTCCAGCCCCCCCTCAAACCTGTTTCGTTTGCAACCAAACACATTCGCCTTGTCATCGACACAAGTCGAGTGAAGAATTATAATGAAATTGATGCGGTCGAGTTAATTGGGCGACCGTGATTCGGCTAACCCACAAAAATAAATATACGCGGAGTAGGCAGGGGAACCCTCTGGGTCCTAATGCCGGATTACTCGTGTAAGAGCCGCAATAGAGATTGCTCATTCCGCAGTTCTATCGGTACTTTATTTTGTGTATTAGCCTTATATGATTGGATTTACACAGAGGAACGATCATGCCATATCGTAAATATTTAGAAAAACGACCACAACCCTTGCTTGCTTTTGTAGACGCCGATATTGTCAGCGGCAAAGATGAGGTAGCGCGTGAAGGGTTGCTGAATAATATCCACAACTATCATGATGACGCCGTTGCGCCCTTGTGGGTCAACTGGGTACAGGAGCGCGCTGACCTGCGTTTTGTCTGCCTCGTGCGCGATGTCTCAGTATTCAATGACTTTATGCTGGATGTCGTGCGCAGCGTCGATGGTGTACGCGAGACAAGGACCATGCTCAGTTTTGGTGGCCGCGCGGATATTGATACGCTGCTCGATTTGGAGATGGAGGTCAGTCCTAGAGTGGCCGGGGAGCATAATATAGCCGTCAGCGTCATCATTGATGTGGAGCCTGGCACTGACCGTGAGTGTTTCCAGAATTTGCTTGACCTGCCCAATCACAATGATGTGAGCCGGGTGTGGCTGCTCAACTGCTATCACAGCGACGATGCTGACTTATTTTTGTTGCTGCTGGGTAAAGACATCCGCACGATTAATGGCTATATCAAAAGTTGGGTGCGCACGGTCCCCGGTGTCATCGACACGGAGATGAACACGGTGATGGATTGGATGTGGTTAGCCACGCCGGATGACACGGTGGAGTTGTGCGAGTTGTTCTTCACGCATAACTATCTGGGACAGTTCCGTGAAGGAGATCGACACGGATGGTAGCTAGAGGTCAGTGAGATTGGTCTAATGGGTCAATCTAGCAGCCTCGATACTTTCTCAAAATAAAAAGGGTAGTAAGTTGACATCAATTGATGTCAACTT
>JBCCFC010001282.1:0-3793 GCA_039029935.1 Chloroflexota bacterium | reverse complement strand
GTTTGACAGATCAAGTGTGTTTATGATATATTATAGCCTAGTAATCTATTATCAGTGAATTCGGGTACAAGTTATCTATAATTAGGACGCTCTAAAAGTAGTTCAAAAATCACATAATAAAATAATTTGTGTATTTTTGCATCTTTGCTAAATCGTTAAAATTACGAGATAAAGCGAGACAAATACAGCAAAATAAATACAACAGGTCAACAGTGAAAAATCAACTGCAACCACATTTTGTGACACAATTGGTCACACAATCACATAGTGCGAGACAAACAGAACATACCGGAAAGCATAACCATCTTTCCACGTTGTGTGATCCGATGTTTGGCTTTGCCTTTGATGCGATGTGCCGTTGGCCGAGTTTGACCATTTTGCGAGCAGAGAGACTGGATTATTGTATACCTGCACGAATATCGGGGACACTCGCAACTGATAGTATTGCTGCTGATAGCACTGCGCTATCACACTTTACAAAGTTAAAACACATACAGACTGCGCCGATGATTAACCATGATGTTACACACAAACCTGCACCCAAATCGATGAACACAGATTCAAAAGGGACAGGGGGAACAAAACCGAGTAGGTTCAGTGTCACAGGTTAATCTGAGGAAGTTAGACAAAACTGTCAAATCTAGTACGGAGATTCTTATAGACTAGATACGTTTATTTCGGCGCAGGCATCAATGCCTGCGTTTTTTATTTTATGGGTTTCTACAGAGTTGTATCAGTGGATGCATTGGCATAGACCGACTATATGCACATGCAGCCCTATCACTCTGCCACTTTACATATGATATAGGGAGGGGAGACGGATGGCTTCTGTACTATTGTTGAATGCAAGCTACGAACCTCTAGCGGTGATTTCTATGCGGCGTGCAATCTCATTGATGATGCGCGAGCGTGTGGATGCGGCGACGGAGGATATGCTTACATTGAAGGGCATGACCAGCCAACTCAATATTCCAACGGTGCTACGCTTGCGGCGTTATGTCAGTGTGCCGCAAAGAGGTGTGGGTTGGAGTCGTCGAGGTGTCTTGCAACGGGATGAGTATCGCTGTATCTATTGTGGTTTGCGCGCGGGTGAACGGCGCAGAGACAAGCAAGGTGGTCAACCCATGCGCAAGAACGATTTCACCATCGACCACATCCTCCCCAGCAGTCGTGGTGGTAGAAACACATGGAGCAATACAGCTTGCTCCTGCCCATCCTGTAATCAGCGTAAGGGCGACCGGATGCCACATGAGGCGGGTATGAATCTTCTCTGGGAACCCAAGATGCCCCGTGTGGATTATGTGGTTGCAACAGGTGAGATTCCGCAATCCTGGAAATTCTACCTTGAGGTATAATTGAACCGCAGAGAGCTAATCAGTGGCTCGGTATTCGGTATGTCAGTATTCGGTGAGCGTACTGACCATTAGCAACCAGCGACGGAGAGACTAATTGCGGTTTAACTCAATACGAGTACGGCTCGATATATCACGGGCTCACTATTGCGAAGTTATATATAAAAAAGCCACAGCGCAATGCTGTGGCTTTTTCGTTTCACATTCTTCATTTACAGTCAGTACTTATATCCCGATTACTGACTTACCGATTACTGCGCTCACCTCCTCGTTGGCCTCGCTCACCCTGTGGACCTCTGCCTCGCCCCTGTCGTTCACCACCATTATCAGAGGATCGGCCATCTCGAAGACTGCTAGCTTGAACTTGGTCGCCTCGACCTTGACGGACAACGGGCAGGAGTACGGTGAATTCATCTTCAAGTCTTGTGTTGACAACCTCTGTATTATTCACCGTTTGTGTCTCTGCATTGACTGTGGCCGTGTTGCTGTTGGCGTCCGCATCTATCGGCGCAACTACATTGCCATTATTACCGCCATTATTATTACCGTTGTTGCCGTTATTATTACCGCCGTTATTATTGTTACCGCCGTTATTGTTACCGCCGTTACCAGCATTGCCTTGCCAGTATTGTTCGGCTAGTGCATAGGCTTGTGTACCAATCTGTGTACCCATTTCTCGACCCCGCAGGTCGCCGTCCATGAAGTGGATGCCACCGTAAAGTCGTGAGATACCTGCTTCATCCGCTGCCTCTTGGAAGGTGTTCCAGCGCAACGTTACCACATCTGATGGGCTATCCTCAAAGTTGTTGCCGCCAACAGCAACGATAAACTCACCCAACATATCCGGCACACCGTCGCTGTTGTAATCACCACTCAACATGGTCTCACCATCATAGAAGCGATTACTGCCTGCGAATTGTGTCAACACTTCTGCCGCTGCGGCGCTAAAGGTGCTGTGTCCAGAGACAAACTCGGCAAACGGCGGTGTAACAAAGGTCAAATCTTGGTAGGGCAACCACTCTTGTCCCAGAATTGTCTGTGTTCCCTGGTTGGGTCCACCCCATGACTGAATCGACTGATTGTAATACTTGTGATGAATCGCCGATGCTGGACGTACATAGTCATAAACTCGTTTGGCTTCCCATGCTGAGATACCTGCATCAAAGATAGCCCCGTTGAGTGCAAAGAACATCTTAACATCATCGCTGACAGAGTGTTCGTCTCGTTCAGAGATACCCTGCGCCAGTTGGTTCCAGTGTCCCGGTGGTGATTCCGAACGTGGGCCATCTGCCCAGAATTCGGCCAATACCTTGCCATAGTCAGTCAGGTTTGCGCTGTATGCCACAACCTCATCCAGTTGTAAATGATATGCTGCATCGTTGCTCATGGTGCGTCCCAATCCATCTGTGTACAGTTCGTTCGACCCTGCTTGTGGTGGTGCTGGTGGGCGGAACTGGCTACCAGAACTCATGGCAAAGGGTTCAACTGCGCCCCAGTGGGGTGTCAAGAATGACTGGTCATCGAAAGTGCTGGGATTGTTGTTATCATAGATAGGGTCGCCATTGCCATCAACCAACGAGCCGTTTGGTACACGCAGCGGTTGCCAGCGATTTACATCAAACCCACCATTGCCCGGTGCATTGAATGCTGTTGGGTCTGCGCTGTTGGCTGGTGCATAGAGTGATGGGAACATGGCCGATGTCGTGTCTACATAGTTATTGGCTTGATTCGAGCCATCATTGGCACGACCATTGAGCACAGCCTGCGCCGCCAGGTAGCCAATTTCAGCGGGTGACAAATTGTTATTATTGGGGTCGGCACTGTTGATGATGCCATAGCCCAGTTGTTCCATTAGACGAGAAAACGCATCTGAATCTACCTCATAGTCGCTGTAGGTTGCCATCAATACATGATAGGCGGCTTGACTCACGGCTTCCGACCGATTGCGGTTGTTGCGTTGATTTCTGGGTTGTCGCAATGATTCATCTAACTCAGTTGGCATCGCATCCCCATCATACATGGCCCATGCATCATACATAGCGGAGTGGGTCATGAAGAGAACCCGGCTGACAACCGTTGGGCGAACTGAGCCGTTGCGGACAGCGGCCAACATAACTTCGTTCCAGTGGACAACCACACTGGGTTCCCAACCATCGTCATTGTTATTGTTATTGTTATTGTTGTTATTCTGCTGCTGATTACCCCCTTGACCGGGTGGTTGATTGCCCCCCTGCGCATTGGCATTCTTGGCTGCGAGTGCAAGCATCACGACTACAATGAGTAGCGTGACGACTGCATTTAATTTGATGTTATTCTTTAGAGAAAGCATTCTATACTCCTTTTATTTTTCCTGTTCAGTGAAATAGTTCTGTTAAACTTATCTGTCTTGTGTTTAAGTCTGTCCGTTCATTTTGTGTTTGTGCTTGTCTATAGTGTAGCGG
>JBCCFC010001281.1:0-3805 GCA_039029935.1 Chloroflexota bacterium | reverse complement strand
GTGCTTTGCTCGTCGAAGGAAGGTGCCGGACGGTGAATTGGATAATGCGTTTCCGCTTCCACATCGCCTTTGTTGTCAATAGTTGCGCCTGTAACGTTGAATAGACGACCAAGCGTAGCCGGACCGACAGGGACTGTGATAGGTGCACCCGCTGAAGTCGCTTCCATTCCACGTTTTAATCCGTCTGTACTACCCATTGCAACCGAGCGTACTGTGTTATCACCGACATGCTGTGCAACCTCAAAGGTTTCCACATGATCGTCTTCTACGGCGACAGTGACAGCATCATAGATTTCTGGTAGTCCACCCTCAGAAAAGACGAAGTCTACAACTGGGCCTGTTATACTTTTGATTGTACCGACTAATTGTTCGGCCATAAATCTTGATCTCCTGCTATATATCCAAGGGCGACCGCAAGGGTGCGCCCCTACCATTTATTCTAAAGCAACAGAACCACCGATGATATCCATCAGTTCGCTTGTAATGCTTTCTTGACGTGCCTTGTTGTATGTAAGCGTGAGTGTATCGGTCAATTCATCAGCCGCGTCGGTCGCGTTACGCATGGCAACCATGCGTGCTGAATGCTCACTGGCAATAGACTCGTATAAAGCTTGTAAAATTTGTACTTCAGTAAATCTATATAATGTTTGGTTAAGGACTGTCTCTGGCGTTGGTTCAAATAAATAATCAGGCGCCATCGATACAGTTGGTTCTGCTGGTTCAATGGGCAATAATTTGTTGATGACTGGTTCTTGACGAATCGTGTTGACGAAGTCTGTATAAACTAGATACACTTCATCAAAATATTCGTTTGTAAAGTCATCAACCAGCAGCCTTGTGATTGGACCAACATCTGCAGACGTTGGTGAATCAGACATCCCCAAAAACTCAGCGTGAACAACAGGGTCATAGCGTAAAAGCCAGTCGCGACCTTTTTTGCCAATCGACACGACTTCTACTTCATGCCCCTCCGCGCGCTGTTCTTTGATAAATCCCGCCGCAGCACGAATGACGTTGGCATTAAAACCACCTGCCAAGCCACGATCCGCTGTCACCAGTGTTACACAAACACGTTTGACAGGACGTACCTCGATCAGTGGAGCCAAATCACTCTCAATGTTTGGAAGCCGTGCGATATACGAGAGGACTTCACTCGCTTGCTGCGCATAGGGACGAGTTGCCCGAACCTGATTTTGTGCTTTGCGCATCTTGGCGGCCGAAACGGCCTCCATCGCCTTGGTGACTTGCGCAATGTTTTTTACAGATCGAATTCGTCGCCGAATGTCACGTATGTTACCAGCCAACGGTTATTTCCCTTATTTACAAGTTAATCAAGTATGATTAACGAAGTATTTATCATGGTAGCGTATTGTCTGCCTTTAAAAACAGCTCAATAACGATACCAAGAATCGGTTCCAGAAATTTATTTGATTATTTTCTTCAAAATTATCAAAACAGAGCAGCCAACAGAAATAGCTAACCGTTAATAACACAAAATTATCAACGATTAACTATCCGTTTTTATTCAGGTGGTGCCCAACTCTTGTTGAAGTCATCAATCGCCAGCCCCAAAGAGTCTGCCAGATCGTCAGAGATAACTTTGGCACTGAGAATTGACTGACCCAGTTCCGGATGATTTGTGCCAATGAACGAGTGCAGGTCGCCTTCGTAATCTTTAACATTCTGAACAGGCACTTCGTCCAGTTTGCCGTTACCCGCAGCCCATAGACTGATCACCATCTTGTCCAAGTCGTTTGGTTGGTACTGTGGTTGTTTTAGCAATTCCTGCATACGGCGTCCACGCTCTAGCTGACGTTGCGTTGAAGCATCCAAGTCACTACCAAACTGAGCAAAAGCTGCCAGCTCTCGGAACTGACTGAGGTCTAGCTTCAATGAACCAGAAACCTTCTTCATTGCTTTTGTCTGCGCTGAACCACCAACACGACTAACCGAAATACCGACATTCAGTGCGGGGCGAATACCCGCATAGAAAAGGTCACCTTCCAAGAAGATTTGACCATCGGTAATCGAAATCACGTTGGTTGGAATATAGGCAGAAACGTCACCCTCTAGCGTTTCAATCACTGGCAGTGCTGTCAAACTACCACCACCCTCTTCATCAGAAAGACGGGCTGCACGTTCGAGCAAACGACTGTGCAGGTAGAAAACATCGCCAGGATAGGCTTCACGCCCAGGTGGGGTACGCAGTAACAGCGAAACTTGTCGATAAGCTTGCGCATGTTTGGACAAATCATCAAAAACGATCAAGGCATCTTTACCTTGCTCCATAAATTCCTCACCCATTGCTGTGCCAGCAAATGGTGCAAGGTATTGAAGAGCCGCTGGGTCAGCCGCAGAGGCGTTGACAACAATGGTATAGTCCATTGCGCCATATTGCTCCAGAACACCCACAACTTGGGCAACACTGGATTGCTTCTGGCCAATGGCAACATAGATACAGATCAGGTCCTTGCCTTTTTGATTGATGATGGTATCAATGGCAATTGCAGTTTTTCCTGTCTGACGATCACCGATGATCAATTCACGCTGACCACGTCCAATTGGAATCAATGCATCAATGGCCGTAATGCCAGTTTGGACAGGTGTATCTACAGGCTGGCGCTTAATGACGCCAGGCGCGATGCGCTCAACTGTTCTGAATTTATCTGTATCAATTGGCCCTTTGCCATCAATTGGTTGTCCAACCGCATTGACAACACGACCAATCAATGCATCTCCAACTGGAACAGAGGAAATGCGACCTGTGCTTTTTACCAAGTCACCTTCTTCAATTTCCAAGTAGTCACCCATGATGATGACACCTACGTAGTCAGCTCTGAGGTTGAGAGCGATACCGAGAACACCGTTTTTGGTGAACTCAACCAGCTCACTTGCCATGACATCTTCAAGACCAGAGACCAAGGCAATACCATCACCAACTTCGACCACTTCGCCAACGTCAACCTGTGTTGGCGCAACTTGGAAATTGAGAATCTGTTTTTTTAATAGTTCTGTAATTTCGTTAGACATTACAGCCATAAAAGTACTCCTTTAACGAGAGTCCTAGCGCACGGCAGATGAAAGAGATTCACGTAGAACAGCCAAACGGCTTGCAACAGATGTATCTGTCAAGCGGTCGCCCACGCGCACGCGTAAACCACCCAGTAGAGACGGATCGACACGGAAACTAAAGACCAGTTCATTGCCATGTTGTTCAGCCAGAGAATCACGGAGTTGAGCTTGATCCTCATCCGACAATTCTACCGCACTAACAACTTCGGCTTTGGCTGGACCTTTCTTACCTGTCGCTACTTCTGCTATCGCTGCCGATATATCGCCAAGTATGTCCACATGATTATCTTGGATCACGAGTCGCAGCAAATTCTCAACCTCTGTGCTAACATCACTTGAGATTGCACCAATCAAGGCTGAGGCACGTTCCTCAACACTCTTGCTGCTATCATTGACCAACGCAGCCAAATTACTGTCGCTCGCCAATGCACTCTGTGCTTGTCCTAACGTTGTTTGCCAACGCTCTACCATCGCCTGCACTACGGCTTGTGCATATTGTGCAGCATTACCGCTCATCAGGCATTCCCCCTCAATAAATAGTAGATAAATATGAATAAGTAGATATATTCATATCCATCCTTGTGATGAATACGTGTCGATATTAAAATTGACATTTCTGTCGCTAACCTTGCGGTTGTAACGTGACCCTCGACAAGGTTATCTAGCCTTCACAATGTGGTTGACTGCTCCTGCTAATCAGAGCTGTTTACAGTGCCACGATAGAGCCCGGGAC
>JBCCFC010001280.1:0-3813 GCA_039029935.1 Chloroflexota bacterium | reverse complement strand
TTTGAATCCAAGTGTTTGTGAATATTTAATTCATTACTCAGATTGCTTTTCCGTTCTGTTTTCTAACCGTAGTTGTTAGTTGAGCGGTAGTGTAACCCATCTTTTGCATCTTGTCAAATTTCAAATCACTTTGTTTTCATTATTATTTTTTGAAGTTAAATTGATTTATTTATTTGATTTATCAGCATTTTCTCTGCTGGGCACAAGATGAAAGTCTATCACAGTTTTTTTGCCTTGTCAAGTACCAATTTTAGAAATTTTCAAAATTTGTTGAAATTCATTTTTTTGTTTTCAACTCAAGCAGCAATTTGTTTGTAAGTAGCAATTTGCTTGTTGGCAACGAGGAAGGATTATACATCCCCTCAACGAACCTGTCAAATCCCATTTCTTTTTATTTCATTTTGAGGACCATTAAATTTAGGCAAACTACCCGTTTATAGCGATTTTTCATAATGCTTCAGTCTTTAGCACTCGTAAAAACACACATAATGCAACCATTAAAGCATATTTAACACTTTTATATATGCTTAAAGATGCACTTAGAAAAAACGGCAAAATTACATTACAAAATTCATACTGCAGCCAGATCAAACTACGATTTAGACTTACCCAAAACCCCATCAACGATAGGGCTTGTTGCTCATACTGTCCTTGTTTATGAAGAAGTGGAGCCGCGTTTTTTGCTACTTTTTCGTTCTCTACAGTTGTGATATGATCTGAACAACTATTCAAACAACATTTCTTTCAATATCATGCGATATGTCGTTTCATAAAGTATCGTTTTACAACGTTTGAACAAAGGAGCAAACAGATGAGTCAACGTACTTCTCACAACATTAGTCGACGCCAATTTTTGATTGGTGCGGCCAGCACATCAATGGCCTTGGCACTAGCTGCCTGTGCCGCGCCCGGTGGCGCACCCAGCGGTGGTGGCGATGCACCCAGCGCAGAGGTAAGCGAAATTAACTTCTTGGTGCGCACGGATATCCGCAATGCCTATGCCGCCGACCCAGCCGTCGAACGCTGGAATGAGACCTTTGGCGATCAGCAGGTCATTTTGGATGAGCCAACCGACGGTGGTGTGGATGTCAAGATTCAGGCGGCGCAGGCAGCAGGCGATCTGATTTGGGATGGCTATGCCGTCATCGCTGTGCCTTGGGATACTGCACGCTGGATCAACCAAGGGCTGATTCAACCGTTGGATGACTTCATTTCTGTATCCAGCGTTCCTGGTGGCGATCAAGTTGTGCCGGGCATCATCCCATCGGTTCTGGAATCAACCAAGGCTGATGGCAAGCAATATGCGATTCCAGGCAATGTGGGTAGCGTCGCCTTGGGTTGGTACAATGACATTTTGGATGAGGCAGGCGTTGAGCGACCGTTGTTGACATGGGCTGAGGTCCGCTCTGCTGCCGAGAAAGTTCATGAAATCAACCAAGAGGTCAACGCCTTTGACCGTCCTAACACACCGCTCACCGATTTGGTCGGTATGATTTGGGGGGCGACAGACTCGCCATACACCGATGAAGGTTTGATTGATTGGGGTGGCGAAGCGTCGATTGCCTCGATTCAATGGATGCAAGAGATGGTGGCCGATGGCCTCATGCCTGCGGTCAATGCAGGTTTTGGTACATGGCTGCAAAAGGGAACCGCCATCATGAGTTCGTTTGATGTGCATGGCACGTTGGCACAGCAAGAGCATGGGGATGCGGCGGCGGATACAGGCATCAACATGCGCCGTGAAGCGGACGATGCCAAGGCGGGTGCGCCATTTTGGATCAACGGTTGTGTGGTTCTCGACCAAGCGGCCAATCCACAGGGTATGTCCGACTTCTTCCTCTGGTGGTTTAGCCCAGAGAATGCAGAGCATGGTCAGAAGATCGCTGATGTCGCCGCCAAGCCTGCCTATCAATATACCTATGACGATTATGTACAGGGTGTAGACAAGCATCAATGGCAATTGGAAGGCATCGAGTTGGTGCGCAATTCTGTACCATTCCAAGTCAATCTCACGTGGGGTACAGAGACGAGCGTCATGCGACCTTGGCTCGAAAAAGCACTCGACCCAGATAATGGCCTGAGCGCAGAGGATGCCATTGCCAGTGCGTTGGAAGAACTGGAAGTTGAGTTGGAAGAGATGCTGGATAGTTAGATCGGTGTTTTGGTAGGTCGGTATTCGGTAGGTCGGTAGGTCGGTATTCTGTACTGACTTATCGACCTACCGACCTACTGACCTACTGAATACCTACTCAAAACGGTGTTCATCATGGCTGTTCAAGAATCAACCTCTCTTACGGGGGAGCAAAATCCTCGCCAACTGTTTCGGGCAATGCGCAGCGGGACTGGGCCAGGGGGACGAAAGAGTCCAACCAGCGAAAACGTGCTGGGTTATCTGTTTATCGCACCCGCTGTCCTGCTCTACCTCACCTTTAATGTCTGGCCCCTCATTCGTGGTATCCTCATGGCCTTCACCGACTATCGCTTTGTCTATCCCGACACACGCTGGGCATGGAATGGTGTTGATAATTTTGTCAAGCTCTTTGGTAGCACCAAGGTGCGCGAGGCGTTGTGGGTATCATTCCAATACACAGGACTTGTGGTTCCCGCCGTACTTATTGCCGCACTACTGAGTGCCGTCCTCATCAGCCAGGTTCGGCGGGGTGCGGGCTTCTATCGCTGGGTGGTCTATCTGCCGACGATTTTGCCTGTTGCGGTGAGCTTTCTCATGTTCCAGCAGATGTATGCGCTCAACTTTGGCATTATCAATGTCGTGTTGCGACGATTGGGCATGGAGGACCCACCCCACTGGTTGGGAGAAGTGGAGACAGCTTTGCCCGCAATCGGTGCTGCCCATACATGGATCATCTTTGGCTTTCCCACCCTGCTCTTTTTGATTGGCATCTATGGCATCAGCGCGGAAATGTACGAAGCCGCCTCGCTGGATGGTGCCAACCGTTGGCAACAATTCCGTTTTATCACGCTACCACAACTGAAACCGACCACCGCAATGGTACTGATTCTGACGATTCCGGGTATCTTCACTGTGACCGATCCCATGTTGATTTTGACCCAAGGTGGACCGCAAGGATCGACACAAACGCTGGGTTACTACCTATACTCAGTGGCCTTTCAACGCGGTGATTTACGGCTAGGCTATGCTTCAGCCATCAGCCTCGTGGTGAGCTTTATTACGGCGGCACTGGTTGCTTTGGTCTTTTTGTGGTCACGTGAGCCAGAGGGGAGGTAGCCAATGTCAACAAAACAAAACAGCACATGGCAAGCGTGGATGTACCAGCATAATGTGTTGACCCATGCTGCCCTCATCACCATCATCTTTATCGTCCTGCTGCCCATTCTCTGGCTACTCTCGGCCTCCTTCAAGGATTCACAAGAGTTCTACAACAACCCTGCTGCGCTCTTCCCCAGCCGCTTCAGTCTGGTCAACTTTGAGTATATGTTCACGGCCATCCAACAGCTACCCGTCTACATGCGCAATAGCTTTATCCTTGCGATTGGCGTCACGGCCATCCAAGTCTTTTGCTCATCGCTGGCTGGCTATGCCTTTGCGCGCATCAAGTTTCGTGGACGCGACCTCATCTTTCTCTCCATCGTCATCTCCATGTTTATCCCACGGGGTGGTGGATTGATGGCTCTCTATGAGTTGATGAACTTTCTCAAGCTGCGCAACAGTCTCTTTGGTCTGATTTTACTCTTTGGGGCGGCCTTGCCCGTGCCGATTTTTATCATGCGCCAATCCTTTCTCGCCATCCCGCAAGAGATTGAAGAATCGGCCATGTTGGATGGGGCCAATCG